>CAYISM010000001.1:0-84031 GCA_964366085.1 uncultured Gammaproteobacteria bacterium
AAACCTGAACAAAAACAAAAAGGAGGATCAAAAAAGCAAACACCGAAAAGACCATTTTTCTCATATTTATATTTATAATGATACAAGGTGATCAATTAATGTCAAGCTTCTCTTTTTCGATTTTTTCCAAGAAAATCTTTTGCTCCAGGTAATTGCCCCTTTTTGAAGTCTTTGATATTTTTTGGAATCTTTCAAAACAGCAACAACTGTTTCTGCCATGTTTACGGGTGTATTTTCATCACAAAGAAGTCCACTCTGATTGTCTTTGACAGAATCCACCAGTCCTGCAGATTTATATGCCACCACCGGAGTTCCCATAACATTGGCTTCAATATTAACAAGTCCCCAACCTTCCCGGAAAGAAGGGTTGACCATTATATGGGCACGGGATAAAAGTTCAAATTTTTTTTCATTGCTCACAAACCCCCAAAATTTAACCTTATCTTTTATGTCCAAGCGCAAAACCAAAGAATCAAGATAATCTTGATAAATCTTTCCGGCCTTGCCCACTACCCAAAATTGAATAACTTTCTTTTTGGATAAAAACGAAAATGCTTTTAAAGCTTCCTCTATCCCCTTGTCTCTAGCTAAAGAGCCCAGAAAAATTACTGTGGGTAGATTTTCTTTAGAAAAAACCCTTTTAGACTTTTCTATAATTACGCCGTGAGGAACAACCGTAATATTTTTTCCGGGTATTCCAAATTCTTCTAAATCTTCCTTTGCGGATTCTGACCCAACCATAAAGGGAACTTTTTTGTAAAACTTAAAAATCAAGGGCTCTAAATAGTATCCTAAATAGCCGATTATCAGGTTAAAGGGCTTTGGCAAGTGGTTCATCAACCAGACTTCTCGCGCTACTTCCTGGAGTACGGCCAGTTTTTTGCTCCTGACATAAACAGGGGTAAAGAAGGGAATACCATGAAACTGATCGATAACCAAGTCAAATTTTTCGTGTTTGCCGAAAAGATACCAAAAAAATCCAGCGATATGTACACCGAGAAGTTGGTAGCCTTTTCGAATAATATCAACGCCATCTAAGGCTTCACGCCGTGGGGCTCCCTTGAAGTGAGCGGAAAAAAGAGTTACTTTATGACCGGCGTTCACCCAACCTTTCATATGCTCGTGCATAACTTGTTCGGCACCTCCGGCGAGTGGGTGTCTCGGGTCACGCCAGCTGAATACTAAGATATTCATGGATTTAAGATATATGATTTAGGGCTTTTTGACTTTAAATAATTATACTCTTTGTGAATAATGTAACCTAAATCCCTTGCTAAAAGCAAATGATATTTCGTTTCTTCCAAAGAACCTTTTGCCAAATAAAGAAATTGTAAATATTCTTTTTTGTGGTTTCTAGCGTTGCCCTCGACAATGTTGGCAGCTATAGAAGAGGCTGATCTACAAACCTGATCAACAAGTCTAAATTTTTCATCAGATGGAAATTTCTTGGTAATTTTATATACCTGAACTACTAACCTGTGTGCCTCTTTCCAGCATTCTAACTCTTCAAATTTGTTTCTAACTTCATATATCATAAATCCTACATCTTACATCCTATACCCTATATCCAGTTATCTTTGTTACTGTCGTCGTAATAGTGAAGAATCCTAAGCCTATAAAAGACAGCCAGCGTATCCCAAAACATTTGCAAAATTGATCCCAGAGTTGAGGCCCGCGTCAGCTGCTCAAATCGATAACGAATTTCCACCGGTGCTTCAAAAATTCTCCTAAACCCGAAGTGTCTAGCCAAGGCCAACATCTCGACATCCATGGCATACTTTTCTACAACCAATTTTGGTAAAATCTTTTCAACCACTTTTCTTTTAAAAACTTTAATTCCGCTTTGAGTATCTTTGACTGGAATATCAAGAAGCGCTCTCACTAAAACCCAATAGCCTAAACTGGTAATTTTCCTAAGTAGTGGGTATTCCACCCTTGAAACGGGATGCATTTTAGAGCCAACTATAATATCAGCATCGTACCACTCCATGTGGGCCATAAGCATCATAACCCCTTTGGGGTCGATCTCTCTGCCAGCATCAAGAAATGATATAAGGTCTCCTTTTGCTCTCGCCATCCCAAACCTAACAGCATACCCTTTTCCCTTATTTTCGTTGTAACCTAATACTTCTATTTTGGAGGATTTCACCTTTGAAGCTTCTTGCCAAGTGTTGTCAACCCTGCCATCAACCACACAAATAATTTCATAGTCATGTTTAATACCCAAGCCATCTCTTAATGTGCTATCAATATTTTCCAAATCTTTCTTAATAGTTTTCTCCTGTTTGTATGCAGGAACAATAACTGAAAGAAGTCTAGTTTTTTGCGATTTCTCCATGGGTCATATTATATCCTAAAATAGTCAAAAGTATTAGAAAAAGTGCCACCATAAGTCCCAGGGAAACTTGAATAATAGACAAAAGGGACGGGTGATAAATCCAAATAGAAATGGCTTGAATAAGCGCAATAACAAAAGGAATGTAAGCAATTTGTGTTTTGCCTATCGACATAAAGAAATTGCTCATAAAGTAACTAAGGGTATAAAAAGACAAAAATAGACCCATCCATATCAGTTTGTCTGCCGCCATCAAATATTTTTGCCCGTATAATATACTCACCGAAAGCCCGGGGAAAACAAAATAAATTGATAAGGCTCCTAAGCAGATAAAAAAGGTTGCGCCCAATGAGAGAAGGAAAACCTTTAAGAATTTTTCTCCCTTTGAATTTCTTCTAGAAACGATTGGAAACATTACAGAGGTAATTGGAGACGCCGCAAAGTAAATAATTTTACCCAACATTGACAGGGCTGCATATATTCCTGCATCAAATGAGCTAAAAAAATGCTTTACCAAAATTAAATCTATTGTAAAAATTGACGTGAACGCCAGAGCCAGTACTAAGACTGGGAATGAAAATTTCAAGAATTTTGAAATCTTAAAATTTTCTGTTCCATCACTTTTAATTTTTGATCTTATATACCTAAGTGACAAAAAGTAAGCTCCCGCCGCCGCCAACACCACGCCCCACATAGCGCCAATTACACTAAATCCCAAAAAAACAAGGGCTAGGCCTAAAACAAATTTGCTTACAGAGGAAATTATGTTTGGGCCAACTACCCCCATAAAAGATAAAAGGCCCTGCATAGTGGCTTGATTTACTAAAGTTACGAGACTAAAAAATAATACAGGTCCAACAAGGGCCACTTCCCAAACACTTGAAACATTCAAAAACTTAGATAGTATGGGTGATAGTACAATGATCAAGATTGTTCCAGCTATAGCTATTTTAAAAATAAATTTATTTAACACTATGTAAATGCCAGCTTGCTCACGGCTCGTTTTTGCAGAAGAAATGAACTTTACTATTGCAAAACTGGTTGATAAGGGAATTATGCTTACTATATAAAGAAGAGAATAGAGTGCTACCAATGTTCCGTAATCTGAAGGTCCCAGAACTCGGCCCATCACTAGGTGGTAAATATAGTTGACAACATTTACCACCATTGACCCCACTATCATAGTTGCACCTCCAGAAAAAAGTGGATGTTGAATTAAGTTTGGAATTGAAAATTGAAAATTGAAAATTTTTTTCACGATATCCAATATCCCCTGGAAAATATTATCGTTGAGACTGTCAGTAAAATAAATAACAAAACAAAAATTGAAATCCTCACAATTCTATTGGCTTTTGATAGATAAATTGAGCCTAGGATAAATGCCGGAAAAAGAACCAGCACATATCTTGGAAAAGAAGAAAAACTTCCCGAAAGCGCGGGTAAAATATATCCGATAGCTAAATATATTGAATAACTAATTCTTAGTTTCCAAAAGCTCAATATTGAAAGAATAAAAAAAACTGTTCCCATCGCAAACTCAAGAATTATCGGGTAAAAAGACGAAAAGTTGTTATAATTCGCGTTAGGCAAAATCTTAAAAATATATCTATAGAAAACTTGTGGCAAAAGTATTAACGAGGTCGATCTTTGCTCCCCAAAGATCGAAACGGTGTTAAAAAACTCAAAAGGGTTTCCGGTTGAAATTTTAAGATAGTACATGTAAATAACTAGCCCAGATAAAGTTAACAATGAAGCAGCTATTCCTTTTTTGTTTTTTTGAGTCCAGGCTTCAATAATTAAAGCTGGAAATAAAGCTATTCCTACAATCCTGGTTGCCGTTGAAATTCCTGCAAGTATTCCTGCAAATATCCAGTCACCTTTTCTTGCGAAATAAAAAGACCAAACAACCAGTGCCAAAAATAAGCTTTCTGTATAAACACTTCCAAAAAAGAATGACGTCGGAAAAAGAAGCAATAGAATAAGAGCCAACTCTGCCTTTTTCCTATCGAAATCCAATCTTATCAATTTCCAAAAACCAATTAGCGCAACTAAAAAAGACAAGTTTGAGACGAAAACGCCACTATATAAATAGTTTTTGAAGTCTTGTGCCAAAAACAAGGCAAAAAATCTCACAGTCAGCGGATAAACAGGAAAGAAAAAATGTTGAAAATGCTTATATCCGGAATAAGCGATCGATAAATAGTGCTCTCCGTCAAAATTTGCCCATGCCCAAACCCAGGTATTGGCTAAATAATTGGCCATTCCCCCGCCTAAAAAATTCTTTTGGAGAGGGACAAATTTTATTGCCAAAAATAAGAAAAGGGAAAGGAGTATCCTCCATGATAGAAAAGCAGATAGCAATAATACTAGATCCTTTTTTTTCATACTCTTTTATATACTTCTATATACTTCTATCGTCTCCTCTGCCGTTTTTCTCCAAGAAAAATTTTTAACTATTTCACTTCCTGTACTTATCAGTTGTTTTCTAAGTTTCTCGTCATTAATTACTTTCTTAATTTTTGAAGCGAAATCGTTAAAATCCCTAGGATTTGCAAAAAGAGCTCCTGTCCCTGCAATTTCAACTAGTGCTTGTGTTTTCGAGGCAACAACAGGCACCCCACAGGAAAAAGCCTCGAGAACCGGAAGTCCAAATCCCTCATAAAATGAAGGCTGAACATAAATTGTTGCCAAATTATAGATTACGACCAAATCTTTATCCGGAACGAATCCCAACCTTACAACATGTTTGTTGTTTTCAAACTCTTTCAAGAGGTCCTTGTAATGTGCGAGTTCTGGATGAGGAAGTCCAAATAGAAATCGCAGATAATCCATTGGGCCCCGAACTATCCTGAGATCTTCATCAAACTCTTCAACCTCAAGTGCTTGTTTGCCACAAATAACAAGAGGAATCTTTGCAACTTTACAGGCTTTTGCCAACGTTGGAATGTTTTTGTTGTAATTAACGTCTCCGACGTACAATGAGAATCTATCGGGTAATCTATACCTCTTCACTACATCACTACGTAGTGATGTAGTATTCTGAATTGGCTTAAAAATTTCTCGGGGAGCCAGATAGATAACGTGCACTTTATCCGGATGAACTCCCAAAAATCTACAGATATCTTTTTTTGAAGTTTCGGAAATCGTAATTATTGCATCGACATTCTTTAGTAAAAACTTCTGTATCAAAAATCTAATTTGTCCTTTAATTCCCGGTGGATAATGTTTTGGATAAATAAGTGGAATAAGATCATGAATGGTTACAACAACCCTTTTTGTTGGTTTCTGAAAAGGTAAGGTAATAAAAAATGGGTGAAAATAAGGATAATGAACAATGTCATAGTTGTTCGCTATTAGCTGTTTACTGTTTACAGAAAAGTCAAAGGCATCAATTTTGAATTTTGAATTTTGAGTTTTGAGTTTGAGCTCCCTAACGAGCTCCTTTGTATGCACTCCAATCCCCCGAACACTGTGTCCACTCGTTAATGGTCCTGTGTCAATTGCAATTTTCATAAGCTTTCTGATTATAACCTTCCAAAACACCCATTTGTACCTTGCAGGGGTTACCCCTTAAAGGTATAATAAAGGCGTGCCTAGAAAACATTCTATAAAAACTTATATTAAAGATGGCTTTTACCATATTTATAATCGTGGAGTAGAAAAGCGGAACATTTTCTTAGACGAACAAGATTATAAAGTCTTTCTAAGTTATCTTAAATATTCTCTTTCACCGCCTCCAAAGAAAAACGCAGTCTTGAAAATCTTTACCTTGCAGGGGTTACCCTTTAAGGGTGTGCCTAGAATGCCTAAAAATTTTGTTAACGACCTTGAATTACATACTTATTGTTTAATGCCAAACCATTTTCATTTGCTTATTAAACAACTTACAGAAGACGCGATGAGGAGTTTTATGAATTCAATCATTACGAGATATTCCATGTACTTCAATAAAAAATACGATAGGGTTGGTAGTTTATTTCAGGGAGTCTATAAAGCGATATTGATAAATGATAATTCATACCTTTTACATTTGAGCCGATATATTCATGTAAATCCAAGTGAATATACTTCGAATCTTTTAGAAGCTTACTCCTCTTACGCAGAATATCTAAAAATTAGAAAGACATCATGGATAAAAACGGATTTCATCATGAATTTTTTTGAACAAACAACGATACCCGAAATCAAAAAGGTTAATTCCTATAAACAATTTGTGGAAAATTACAAAACGGACGGTAAATTGGTTCTTGAAAATCTAACTATAGACGGGTAAGTGACACCTTTAAGGGGTAACCCCTTAAAGGTGCTAATACTCTACTCTTACATCATGAAGCCAGATTTTAGGAGGGCGTGAAAGCATAAAAACAATAACATCGGCCAAATCTTCAGGGCTAATAAATTTATCTTGATCAAAATGCTCTCCACTTTTTTCAAACATCTTTGTATCCGTACCTCCTTGATAGATTCCTGCAACTCTGACTTTGGTTCCTTTCAAGTCTTCCTTTAATACATCTGTAAATCCCCTAACTCCCCATTTTGCGGCTGAATATATTGACTGACCCGCTTGCGCTGTAACACCGGATCTTGAAGAATCATTAATTATTGCAGCCTCTTTCTGGCGCTTTAAAATCGGAAGCATAAACCTAGTCACATAAATCATTCCCTTTAAGTCAGTATCTATTACAGAATCGACTTCCTCTTCCGATACATCTTCCAAAAGATTCACTTTCTGCCAAATACCTGCGATATTAAGAAGAATCTGAACTTCATTAAAGTCAACCTCGATTTGTCTAACTGTGTCACTTACTTGTTTTTTATCCGAAATATCGCACTGATAAATACTGACTTTGGGGGAACCAAGTTTTTTAGTCTCTGATTTAACTTCCCTATAATTTATCTAAGCTTCTTGCCACCAAAGCAAGGCTAACTTTTTCTTTAGCCAGTTTGAGGGCAATGTTCTTCCCAAACCCATCACTAGCTCCCGTAATAACTGCAACTTTCCCTTTAAGATTCATTTTCTTTATTATAATTCTTTGTCAGATATTTAAAATATGCTATTGGAAAGTGCATTGCAGAAAAGAGTGACCAAAGAAAACCTCGAGGACCGTCTAAGAAGCCTTTGTGTCTGAAGTATAGTGTAAGAAAAACAAATAAAGGCTTGAATAATGAATAATGAATGAAAGATAAGAAATTCTTTGGGATTTTTTTCTCATTAAGCTCATTCGCCTGCAAATCAGTATAGCGGTTCAATCGATTAAAGTACCTTTTTAGAGTCTGGGAATCGTGATGTTCCAATGAGTTTTCCAACCAGGTCACCTCACCATCAATACTGATTTGTTCATGAACAGATTTTTGAGGAAAACGAGCTTTTCCTTTTTTTACCAATCTGATGACACCATCCGGGTAAACCCCGGCATGAATCAAAGGCTTATTGAGGAAATAATTTACTCTTGATATAAAAAATGCCACTATCTCTCCATTTTCTTTACCTATTGGACCGTCTCTTTGTTCAATCAATCGCTGATGTCTCGTAAAGAGCTTGTTCTTAAGTCTTTCAGTTCGAAGGTTCTTAAGTCCCTTATTATCCACATTAATAACTTCTTTTATTTCCCTTGCAAGTTCCGGTGTTACCCTTTCGTCGGCATCAAGCTGAAGTATCCAATCCCCACTGGCATAGTCTAAGGCCCTTTGTTTCGTTATATGGAAAATTGCATGGTGTGGTTCCTTATAAACTTTAGCTCCATATCTTTTTGCAATTTCTTCTGTTTTATCCGAAGAATATTCATCTACCACAATAATTTCACCTGCCTGCGCAGGCAGGTCGGCAAGCATCTTTTTTACTGACTTTAAACAACGATTGATATTTTCTTCTTCGTTTCGTGTCGCAATTACAACAGATAATTTATTCATTTTTTCATCAATTCACCACCACCTTAAAGTAAAAGTGTCCATTGGTGCCATAAATCTCTTTGACTACATTCGCTTCCTTTGGAATTTCCTCGGGAGTCCCAATTATTAATGTATTTGGATTCTCGGGTCTAATTTTATCAAAATTGATAACCTCGAAATGGAATTTGCCAAAATCTCTAACCGTTGAGAACCCGAACCGGTCTCTCGAAGTCAAAACATGCCCGCCTTGACTCGTATCAGACGAGGCGGGATTCCCTTGAAATTTTTGTGGCGGGTATTTCATATAAAATAAAAAGAGTATATAAGGTTGGTCGTATCTGTCTGTAACCCATATTTTTCTATACTTGTCCTGGTTCTCTTTAACATAACTTGCGAGCTCCTTTATTCCATACTGAGACGAAAACGGATATTCTTTTGCCATATGAACCCAGTACATATGTTGATATCTTGCAAACTGCCAAGATATCAAAGTTAAAATTGCAAAGTTAAAAGTTAAAAGTAGATTCTTTGATTTAATATTTCTTTTAGTCCAATCCAGTACAGTCACAAGACCGTAGGCACTAATTATCACTAAAGGTACTACCATATTATGGGATCGGAGTGCGTGTGGTGATTGGAAAGTCAGAGCCGCTCCCATAGGTGCAACCGCCAACCAAAAAAGAACAAGAAACCACCCCCGCCTCGCCGTAGCATCCTGCGCAGGCGGGCCACTAATCAATTTCGCGATTGATACCAGCCCTACAGCCAAAAATAAAATATCGAACAAATACATTTGCCCTGTCTCAGGTACTTTATTCCTTTGGATCTCATCCCCCGAAAGAAAAAGAAATTCTCCCCAAAAGTGTTTACCCCAATTTTCAAAAAAAGCCAGCCCATAATTGACTGCTTTATTGTGTATTAATCTTGGAAATATACTTTGAAAATCAAGGTGTTCTCCTCTTTGTTCATTCGTTCTATTTAAAGGTCCTACGTCTGCAAAAAGCCCTACTCCTGCCGCCCTGGAAATTCCTGCCGGTCCTAATAAATCCCTTATTAGGGGTAACAACAAGAGAATCACGGATAAAAAGCTAAAAATTAGGACTTTAAAATTCTTCGACATAAATATATCCTTTCTGTAAATTGCCAAAAAACCGATTCCTAGAAGCGGAACTACGATTCTTGCTGCGTGGTAAGCATATAGAGATAGTAAAAAGGCAAAAGCCGATAATAAATAGTATTTTGAATCTTTTAATCCTTTTAAGAACAGCCATACACCGGTAGTTATAAAGAAAGTTGCCGCGTTTACCTCCCAACCCCCTCTTGAAAAATGAATATGCCAAGGAGAAATTGCAAGAAAAAGCGCAGCAATTTCGGCAATTGAAAATTTCTGCCGTCGAGGAAAAAGCTCTTTAACCAGAAAATAGATGATTAATACTGTAATAGTTCCTAAAATAGCCCCGGGCAGGCGTACGGCCCATTCATTAAGTCCTAAGACTTTAACGAAAGGCAAAACCAAGTAGAAATAAAGTCCGGGCTTAAAATCATTGAATGACTGAAAATGAATTGGCCATGAAGTCAGGTGTTCATCTCGCCCTGTTTCCAACAGTGCGTAAGCATTATATCCAATCGCCGCTTCATCGGCATTTAAGGCCGGATAACTATTTAATCTCCAAAGTCGAAGTGTAGCAGCGAGCAAAACAATAACGAACAGTAACCAGTAATCAGTAATCAGTTTATTTATCTTTTTCATTTCACTTTACCTCCAAAATTCTAAAGGCAATATCGCGACCATTTAAGTATTTAATCTCCTTAATAAGTTTAAAAAGATTCTCATCTTTAGAATCCTCCGGCGGAATTCTCACAGTATCAGCAACAAATAAAGTTCCGCTTTCTCCCCGATTAACCGACCAATCAATTGCGCAAAAGCAAATGTTGTCTAATTTCTCAACATGCCCAACATCCGATTTGTATTCGCTTGCAACCAACTTAGCTTGTCTTTGATACTTAACTGGGTCATATCCTTTGGAGTAACCGTCTCCGCCGTAGAAAAGAAAATAAATATAAGGTTGGGCGAAGGATTGTTGGACTTTTACCTCTTTATATTTCGACTGTATGTTTGTTACTGTCTCCACTATTTGTTTATACCCGTACTCCCAATAGATAGAGTCGTGTGTTGGAACATGAATAAAGTAAGCATCGAGAAAGTAGATAAAACCTACAATGTAGAAAGTAGTAAGTAGAAAGTAATAATGAATTCTGAACTTTTGATCTTTGATCCAATCTAAAGTCGAATTTAACCCCCAAGCTAGAACCACAACAAGTGGTATCACCATATTTAATGCACGAACTGCGTGTACTTGATCGCGAGAAAGGGCTGAGGGCATTGTTGATAAAACAAGCCAGAGCCAGATGAATAAACTTTCTTTTTTGACTCCATATTTAATCAGTGCCACAAAACCGACAATCAACAAAACGAAATCAGAGAAAAGTAATACCCCTTGATGCGGAGCAGTATGCCTTGGGTTTTGCCAATCTCCTTCGAAAAATAAAAACCTTGTAGAATAATGATTAAACCACCTTCCCATTACCCCTCGAATAAAATTTAAAGTTTCGGAATGAAACAGATAATAATTCAAGTCTCCTTTTTTCTCATTTCCCAATGTTAAAAATTTTTCTAAATATTCCTTTGGTCGAGGGTAGGAAAATACGCTAAAAACTTCGAGTCTCCCCGCTTTTCCTTGGAAAAGACTTAAAATAATTGGAGTTGAAACCAAAAGGCCGACCAATATCGATCCGGTTAGTATCTTTCTATTGAATTTAAGTATTTCTTTCCAATAAAGGATTGCCAAAATTACCAAAACTATTCCGGTCGAAAGTTTTGCTCCCTGATAAGTTAGAAGGGTTGATGCGAAGAATAAGGAAGAAGGAATTAGGAATAATGGCCTTTTGGGAAATTTTAGAAAAAAGTAAATTCCCGCCAGAGTAAGGGTTAGGGACACGTTTACTTCCCAAGCTCCCCTTGAAAAATAAATGTTCCATGGAGTAATTGCCATAATAAAAGCCGAAATTAATGGTAGTGATCGACGGTTGATAAAAAGTAAGCGAACAATTAGGTAGACAAGTCCTACCGAAATAATTCCAGCTAATGCACTGGGAAGCCTAACTGCCCACTCATTAAGTCCAAGAGCCGCAACAAAAGGAACAGTTAGATAAACATAAAGACCGGGTTTGAAATCACCAAAAGATTTAAAAATAATCGGTAAAAACGTTCCGTACTCGTCCTTTGCTGTCTTTAAAATTGAGTAAGCGTTATAACCTAAAGATGCTTCGTCTGGAGTTAAGTGTGATGGAATGCTGTCTAATTTATACAGACGCAGAAAGATAGCGATTATCAGAACTGTAATCAGTAGCCAGTGATCAGTGATCAGTGATTTAATTTTCATATATTTCAAAGGCTTGTTTACCGTCCAGGAAATTAATTGTGTCAAGTTTCTTCCAACCGGATGGAAAACTTTCTGGACTGGTTATCAACAGACATCGTACATCTGACATCATACATCCGACATCGCCACCGCTTTCAACAACAAAGTCCTGACCGAAAGCGCGGGGCACTTGCCAATCATTCACAAAGTAAAACTTATCAAATTTATCAACCCAATACCAGTTTGACTGGTAAAAACGTACAAGATGCGGATCGTTTCTATATTTTTCTGGATCCCAGGACATAAAGAACAATAAAAACTCGTGCGGTTCCCCATATTTCTTTGTAACTATAATCTTGTCGTAATCATTGTAGTGATTTTTTGTGTAATTAACTGCTTCTTTGTAACCATATTGCCAAGCCCATGAGTAATTGGTCCTATAAGTAGTGAAATAGGCCAGGAAATAAGTCTCCAAAGAAATCAAAATTCCCAAAAAATAAAGGGGTGTTAAAACCCACTTATATCTTGTCAATTTTTCTAACACCACCCCAGCAGCCAAGGCGACAAAAATTTCCGGTAGGGGAAGCAAGGTTGTTGCTCTAAGAACTGCAAACTTCTCATTAGTAAGACTTGCCGGAATCGGAAAAAGAACTAGCCACACAAAAATTAATCTATAATTCTTATCTTTTAACGCTTTTTTCGCAACTAAAAATAACCCTAGATAGAATAAGGGCAAATTTATAAGATAAATTAAACCTTTTTTGGGAATACTGAATTGATATTGCGTTCCTCCTTCTAAAAATAGAAATCTAGGGGAAAAATAGGAAATGTAGTTTCTGGAAAATTCTCCAACAAAATATACCGGTCTATTATAAATAATTCTTTTTAGAATTGAGGGTAGTCTTGAGGAGTTCCTTTTCTCAATAATTTTATTTACGGCCCCCTGATCTATCAAAAACAATACATTCCCCCTGGCCTTAGATTCAGGAGTTTTATAAATTAAGAAAACTGAAACGAAAAATAATCCTATTAATAAGAAGGATATAAATGAAACTCTCTTGTTCTCAAATTTAATGCGAATTTCCTGCCTGTATATAAATAATAGTGAAATTAACAAAAGTGGTGAAAATATTCTTGTTGTGTGATAAGAAAAAAGCGTAAAAAATAAAGAAAAAATAGAAAGGGACAGGAAAAACTTATTTCTATCTCTATTGAAAAAGAGCGCCATGGCAGAAATCAGAAAAAATACGGCAAGATTTGTTTGAAGTACGAATCGTGATGTAAAAACATACCAAGGACCAACCGCCACTAAAAACGCCGCAAATAAACTCATATCTCTTTTTCTGGTTATTCCCCATACTAAAAAGTAGGTAGAGATAATAGTTAAAATTCCCAAAAGCGCATGAGGCAGGCGAATCGAAAACTCGTTAAGTCCAAAAAAAGCGATAAATGGAATCGTTAAATAAAGGTTTAACGGCGTCGGATAGTCTCCATAGGCTCTAAAATTTAAGATGGGAAGAAATTGACCCCATTCATCTTTGCCGGTTTTTAAAATCGAGTAGGCGTTGTATCCATGCGACACTTCATCCCAGTTTAAGCTCGGCGGGGCAAACTTAAGTCCGGCCAACCGCAGCGCCGAACCTACAACAAGAATTAAGAAAAGAATGGTTAAATATTTACGCTTCATGTCTATATCTTATTCCCAAGAAAAGAATGGTGAGTACGCCAATTAAACTAATTATATTGCCCAGAATTCTTATGGGGGTGTCTTTGAAAATTAAATCAACTCTCCCCTCTCCACCCGGAAATATAAGTGTAATTAAGCCTGTTTTTCCCGGATAAATTTTATAATCTTTGCCGTTAACTTTTGCCTGCCAGCCGGGAAAATAATTAACCGGCAACTCTACCTCCTTTTTATCTTTAGTATTTAGATTATAACTGAACAAATTTGTCTTTTTTGTAATTAATCTTCCGTCTTGCGGGTTTTCGCTAGCGGGACTTGCGGGAATCACTCCTCCAAACTTTGGCCAAAAGTCTCCAATTGAAGCCGCTCTTTGCCTGTTCCACTCTTCCCCACCGGTGAAATAAGAATCCGTTACTTTATACCAAATATCCTCTTTAAAGAAAGAAAAATTCAATAAGATTGCTGCACTTATAATTACGACACTTAGAAATAATTTTTGATTTTTGTAAAGGTTTGCAACAACCCCTGAAGCAAGTGCAAACGAAAAAGTTGCGGGGCCCAAAAATCTCCAAGGAAATTGAATATATGCCATGGCGGGAGTTATTTCCCAAAAGAACGTTGATTTATTGTGAGTCAAAAGTAACAAGAACCACCCAAGCAAAACAAAAATGATTACATCTTTATATTCTCCAAATTTTTTCTTAATTAAAATTGTTACTAACACGATCATTGGCAAAATCCATTGAAGATGACCGACCGAAAGGCTTAATCCGTCCTCCGGTCCGAAAACAGATCCTCCGTATCCCCAAAATCGGGAGATTAAAAGCTGATAAAGTGCCGCAAAATGTCCGCGAAAATCAAAATAGCCGGAAATTGTACTTTGAATGTCAACATATTTTGCTTCAAAAATAACCGGCAAGAGATAAAAACTCGAGACGAGAAAGGTTAGTAAAATTCCGCCAGAAATTCCAACCAATAGTTTCCACTTTTTTTTGGTAAACAAACGATAAAATGTCCAGATTACAAGTACGGGCAAAAACAAAATCACTGATAAATTATGAGTTAATACGAGTAAGGAAAGTAAAAGACTAAAAGAAATTAGGCTCGACACACGTTCTTTCTCTATATAATTTTCCAAAGAAAGAAATAGTAGTGGAAATATGACAAAGCCCAGGGACTCATTAGGAACTCCTCTAACCCAAACATCCAGAGCCCTGTATGGGGCGTAAACATAGACGGCAGAAGAAATCAGTGCCGCAAAATTGTTTTTCCACAACTTTTTTGCAAGAAAAAACATAGTAAGAGCCGATCCCGCCAGGGAAGAAATAAACACAAGTTTGAATGAATTAATAATATTAAATCCCAAAAAATGAAAAGCCTCACCAATTACAAAAGGAACTTGGCCATAAAAGTTGAAGACCGGTTCACCATATCCCAAACCAGCATCGGGGGTCCATCTGCAGGGAATTTGAAAATCCTTAACGCATTTATCAAACTCAAAAAGTCTGAACAGCTGAAAATCCTGCATTGAATAAATACCTGGCCTTAGCATTCGATAAAATGAAGGGATTGTAATTAGCGCTGCAATGATAACAAAGAAAGTATTAATACTAAGAAGTTTTTTAAATACTGTCATTTTTTGTTATTTGTTATTTACCACTAAAATTGCCTGACTCCCGTCCGGATAATTAATTATTTTTGAAGGAGTTATTGTCGACGGAAAATCGTCAGGCCGTCCTATCAAAACTACCTCTTTCCCCAAATCTTCAGGCTTTATGTCTTTAAATTTGTATGTTCCTAAGTTGTACTCGGGAATTTGATCGACCCACGAAATCCCAAATTTTTTGTAATCCCATCCGTCTGAACTTTTTTGATACAGACTGGGGTCGATTTTGGAAGAAAATGCAAAATAAATATGCGGTTCTGAAAGTGATTTATCAACAATTACCACATCTTTCGAAGGTACGTTGTCTCTGACCCACTCGGCAGCCTCTAAATTTCCATAAAGCATAGACTTTGAAATTTTATAGGGTGATTGAATAAAGTAGTCTTCAAGGAAAAAAATGAATGAACCTAAAGAGAATAGAGCATAGAGTACAAGGACAAATTTCCTTTTCTTGAGAATATCCAAAAACACAAAAGCGCCCACTCCAAGCAAAATCTCAACAGCTGGCATCATGACAGCAACCCTGTTTGCCGAATAACCAACACCTGTTGCTAGTGAGGCTGGAACTGGAGAAACTAATATCCAAAATATCAATAATAATATTTCTCGTCTATACTGCCCTTTGTAAAAAAGTTTGGACAATCCCCAAAAAAATGGAATGATAAACCAAAAAAGTACCCCTCGCCCCGGAATCATACCGTAAGTTCCTTCTTTTGGCCCGTCGCTAAACAAAAATTGTGGAGAGAAGTAAGCCAGATAGTTTTGGAAAAAGCGCTTTCCTATAACCGTATATTTGTTATGAAAAAGGCTTGCGGCAAAACCTCCAAGAATTTTAGAGGAATTCATTTTTTCTTGAAAAGAAGCTTCAGTCGCACCTTGGGTTATACTTCGTTCAGTAATTCTTACAGCGGCACCTTGCAAAAACGTATAAACAGTTAAACCTGCAAAAACCAAAAAGGTTAAAATCCCCAGTATCAAAATTCTTTTCTTTTCAATTAACAAATCTCTAAGTTCCTTACGATAGAAAAAAACAAAAGAGATTAAAACAAGTGGGGTAACAAATTTGGCTGTGTGATAAGTAAAAAGATTAAGACCAAGTGAAACCCCCGCTAAAATAAAATTACCCCGCAGTAGCAAATAAATACCTAGAGGCAAGAAAAACGTTGTAAGATTGGCCTCAAAAGCCCCTCTTGAGAGCATAACATGCCAAGGAGAAATTGCCAGCAAAAATGCTGAAAAAAATCCAACTTTTCTATTAAACAATTTTTTTGCCAATAAATATGTAATAAGAATTGCTAAGGTTCCCAAAATTGCGTTTGGTAAGCGAACAGCTAATCTATTAAGGCCAAAGATCGCAACCGAAGGAATTGTCAGATAAGCGTAGAGGGGTGACTTAAAATCTCCAAATGACTCCAAAACCAATGGAAAAGGTTTTCCCCATTGGTCCTTTCCGGTTCTCAAAATCGAATAAGCATCGTATCCAAAGGAGGCTTCGTCAGGCGTAAAACCGCTAGGATATTTATCCAACCATATTATTCTAAGTACAAAAGCAAGAATCAAGATAAATGGCAGAATGAAGCGCTTCATAAGATTAAATTATATCCTGCCTACCTTCAAAAGTCGAAGAAAATGGCGATAAAGAATCAAAAAAAGTCCGAAGTTAAAAAACCCTAAAACTCTGGGCATCAACCTATTGCCTGCTGACATAAAATCAATCAAGACCTGAATCTTAGGTACCCACCAGAAATTGTAGAGATTTAGTAAGTTAATTAGGGAAATAGATAGATAGGCAAGTAGCAGCTTCCTATCTAAAAGAGTCAAAATCGTCAAAACAGGAAAAAGCGGGTAAAGATATCGCTCGTGCATATTTGTCAAAAGCATAAAAGAAGAAATAGCGGCAATTGAAAGGGACCAAAAGATAGACTTAACATCTTGTCTTTTATAAACAAGGATAAGGGAAGGAACATATGCAAAAAGAAATAAGATCTTTCCCCAAATTGCATAACTTAATGGTCCTAAAAGAAGAGTTTCCGGTCTTTCATGAATTCCGGCAATCGCTGCCCAAAGATTAAATGCGTTAGCCGTAATTATATGAAGTTGCTCCCCAAAAACTTTTTTTGAATATAGCCAATATAACCAACCAAAAGGTTCCCCTCTCGAAAAAGGTAGAGTTAATAATCCAATAACTGAAGCTGTCAGAACCGCTGAACCGATTAACTGTTTAACCGAGTATTTTTGCCGAAGAACAACAATCAAATAAATCGGAGCGAAGATGAGAAGTGAAGCTTTTATATAAAGTGACAAAGCAAAAACGACAAGTGACAAGGTTAACTTTTTTTGTAACAAAAAATAAAATGCTAGCAGTGAGAAAAAATTAACAATCGCATCGGTTTGCCCCCAAACTGCGGAGTTATACCAAATGACTGGATTAACTAAAAAAATAGTTGCACCCAAGATACCAAGTTTCTCATCTTTATGGCTTTTAAGAAGTTTATATATTATGTAGGCAATCCCCAAATCAGATAGAATTGAAGGAAGTTTTAAAAGCGCAGGATAAAGGTTGCTTTCAAAAAAGGTGATTATTCCCGAGGGAAATAACGGAATTTTTATATTAATCCACCAGAAAACTGAAAAAACAAATTCAAAAAGTTTTTCGATTCCGGCAAAAATATAAATTGTCCCCGGAGGCTGGTTGGGCCAGGTAAAGTTCCAAACATTCGTTGATGGAGCGAAGAATTTTTGAGGACCATATTGCCAGAACCTTATCCCCCAATCGATATGATTATTTATATCAGGGTGCCAAATAATAAAAGAAATAACGAACCTGAATATAAGTGCCAAAAGCAATATTTTTATGATCTTTTTCACTTATTTTTTGGTAAAAAGGTAAAAGGCGGGTTCACCTGAAGGGTAGGCAATCGCCTTAATGAGTTTTAAATTACCTGGTGTTCTTTCCGGTTCCATAATTAAATTGATTTTTACTTCCTTCTCGCTGGCTAAATAAAGCGTTTTTTTATCAAGAACCTGACCCCAATCATAGAGTCCTCCTTTGGGTATTCCAAAATAGAATTTATCTATATGAGAAACCCTTCCAAATCCGGCTAAATCAACATCGTTACCTATCGGAAATTCCTTCTGCCATTTGTCAGGTGAATATTCGTACCAAGCCGCAAAAAAAATCCAAGGTGGCTCGCTTGCGGTGGAGATGACAATTTTGTCATAGTCTTTATCTATTGCTTTAATCGAGGCAATCCCATCCCTAAATCCGGTGTGCCACCATCTTTCCGATTCCCAAGGATAATGTGCCCAATATTGATGCTGATATAAACCGAAACTGATTAAATATGCCATCAAATAACCTACGGCAAAAAGTTTTCCAGATCTACCTTTTAAAAGGTTGTAAGTCTCTAGTACTCCGTAAGAAATTAAAAAAACTAAGGGAGGCAAAATTAAAATCAGACGAGTTGCGTGCCTTCCACCTTCTCTTGTTATTGCCGCAGGAATAACCCCGGCCAAAATCCAGAATATAATCAACCATTTCGTTTTTGCATCCTTGTAACGGCTGAAAAATAAAATTAAACCAAGAATGAGGGCAAGGGATTCTACTTTGTAAAACTCACCTATACCTATCGAGTGGCGAAGGTTTAAATCTCCCTTTATAAAAAGGAAGTCTGTTGAAAAAGCTTGAAAATAGTTTTTAACTACTGCCTCTCCCCAAAAAGTAAACTTATTATGAATTATTCTATCTATTAATGTTGGTTTTAATCCCGTACCAGTTTCACCTCTAGTCCTTGCGTCATTCTGCCTTGCGGAACCGACCTCTGACTCAGTCGTGGGATCGGTAAAAACACTTATATAACCAAATCTTTGAGCTCCGCCGCCAAGAAAAGTGCTTACGGCTATCGGACTACCGACCACGGCCAAAGCAATAACTGCGTAAATTAAATATTTCTTGGAAAGGGAAAAAATTTCTTTTCGGTAGACAACAAACAAGAAAATTAATAAAAGCGGTGTAAAGAGCTTGGCGGTACTGTAAACCCAGGGAGTCAAGGCAAAACATACAGCCGAGACCCACATTAATTTTCCATTATTTTTAGTACTTTTAAAGAAAAAGTATAAGCCTGCAAGCAAGAAAAACAATAGTTCAGTTACTTCAAACCCGGCACGGCTATATTGAATGTGCCACGGTGAAAGGGCCAAAACACCTGCAGATATTAATGCCAGTGATTTATTATTTGTTAATTCGCTGATTAATAAATAAAAAACAAAAATTCCAAGAATTCCAAAAATTGCGGCCGGGAGTCTCACGCCCAAAGGGGTTATACCAAAAATGGCAACGGTTGGAACCGCAGAATAAAGGTAAAGTGGCGTTCTCCATTCAGCCAAAGAATGAAAATGTATAGGTAAAAAATTACCAGAATAATCTTTACCGGTCTTTAGGATTGAGTAGGCGTGATACCCAACGTCTAATTCGTCGCCAAAAAGGGAAACTGGTACTTTATCTAAACCCCAAAGCCGAAGTAGCGAAGCAAGAACAATAATTCCAACTAAAATAAGTTTTTTATACTTCACGTCTAAATTGTAACATCAATCACGATAAAAAATATAAAAACTTTCGTTGCCGTCCGGTTCCCGGATGGTTTCGATTTTTTCAAAAAACCCATATTTGTCTCGTTTCCCCAAAACATGATCTGATCTAACCATCACCAAACTTTTTGCAGGAAATTTTGAAAAGTCTTCGGTGTTGAAGTCATAGGACCTTTGTGATAAGAAATTCGTTCTAAACTTTATCTGATAAAACTGAGAATAAAGATCAATAAATGGAATATCGCTATCTAGGTAAACAGCCTTAACTTCCCGAACTTTGGTACTTTTTATTGCTGATTCAAAAGCCCCACCGATATCGTAATTAAACCATGAATAGCTTCGACTGCGGTAAGAAGTAAAATAATCGGAGAGGAAGAGCCCGAACTGTAAGAAGGAAATAATCAAAATTCCATAAAAAAATGACCTTAACAATTGTTCCTTAGACTTAAGAATAAAATTAACCCCATACATTGAAAGAAGGATTGCAAAAGGAATTACAATAAGTCCTCGAGAAATTCTTTCTGGATCGTTAACAATTGCCGGAGCAATTGGATAGGTCAAAAATCCAAAAAGAACTAATTTAGAAAACCTTTCCTTTTTATTAAAAACGGAGTAAAGAACACCAAAAGCTATTAAAAATGAAACTGGAAAAAGAAAGGTCCCAGCCTTACCGGTTGAATGAATTAGGCTCCTGTCCCCCGAAACAAATAAAATCTTTGGTCCCAAATAGGTAAAATAATTAGAAACAAAACTTCCCAGTCTTTTAAAGTTAAATACGCCGAGATATCCTTTGGCTACATCAATCGTCGTATCAATAGAACTTATATAACTCACTTGATTGAAAAGTGTGTCCGGGTGCTTAGTGATCCAGGGAATAAATAGAATAATTGGGATCAAAAACCCAATGACGAAGACCACAAAGTTAATTTTTTTAGACCATAATTTTTTAAAGAGAAAAATAATGCTTGCAACAAAATATATCGGCATCATAATCTTTGCGGCGTGATAACTGTGTATTCCCATTCCTAACGTTATTCCCGAAAGAAAAATGTCAATTTTACTGTTACTATTTACAAACTTTCTTAAAAAAAATAACCAAAGAAGAACAAATAGGATCGGGTAAATATTATCGAGAAGTAGTCGTGAGTTAATAAAAAGTACAGGAGTGGTTGCGAATAAGATTCCAGAAAGAAGAGCAAGTTTTTGACTATTAAAAATCTTCTTAACTAAGAACATAACAAGAATTGTGCTCACGATTGCAATAAGTACAGAAGGGATCCGGATAGAAACTTCGCCAAGAGGCAAAAACTTAAGAATTAAGGCAGTTAAATAAACAACCACAGGTGTTGCCCAGAAGTTGCCTAGATGCCAAAAATAAAAAGGCAAAAAAATTCCGTAATAATCGTGTCCGGTTTTTGCGATCGAATATCCATTCAGAGAGAACATTAATTCATCCTGGTTCAGATGAACAGGAATTTTATCCAATTTGAACAAATAAAGTATACTAAAAAATAAAATTACCAGAAGATACGGGATGATCCTTAATTTTTCTTCAAAATTTTTATCCATTTTTGTCCAGATCTGATGATGAAGGCGATTACTAGCTGCTTTAACCAACCGTTATACCAAATGCCGGCTTCGGTTCGGTACCTCTGCGCCGATGGTAAAGTGTTGGGAATGTTTAAAAGTTTACGAAGTGGATAGATAAGAATTTCTAAAAAATTTCTGTATTTATCGGATGAGGTTTGCTGAGCGCTTTTACCATGGCTGTGGAGAATAATCAGGCCGGGGTGGTAAACAATTTTTAGCCCTGCTTGCCTGACCCGACGGTTGAAATCCATGTCTTCGAAATACATAAACACTTCTTCGGTAAAAAGGCCCACTGTATCCAAGGTGCTCTTTGGAAAAAACATGCAAGCTCCTGAGACAGAATTAACTTCAAGTGGATGGGTGGTAGAAGGGGTATATTTGTCGATAAAGTTTCCTTGGTTCAGCCAGTATTGGCGGATGGCTCCGATAATGCTTGCCTCCGGAAAGACCGAGCCTTGGGGAGTTCCGTCGGTATTGACAAATTTTGGCCCCATTACCCCGACATTAGGGTGGAGTTTAATAAATTGAACTGCTTCGGCAAAAAAATCGGGGGGGATTACGGTATCCGGATTTAAAATCAAAATAAATTCTCCTGTCGCTTTCTGCAAGCCTTGATTCCAAGCCCGGGGTAAACCGATGTTTGAGTTGTGTTGGATGAAAATAATGCGCTTGTCTTTAGGAATAGACGGTTCTGAATTTGATGCATTGTCGATAAGAATAAGTTCCAGATTGAAATATCCGGTACTAAGAACAGATTTGACACAGCGGGCAAAGGATTTGGCTACATTCCAGTTGACGATTATGACGCTAATTTTTTCCATAGTTTAAATACTCTTTGAGCATAGCAAAAAAACAAAAGACTACCAAAAAGGATAAAGTTCTTTCCACAAAATCCAAACTTAGCAAATTCACCAAAAACTCAATTCTCGGAAACCACCACCAATGATAGAGATTTAATAGATAAAGGCCGCTTAATAAGTAGAAATATTTTCTGAGTTTAGGAATGTAGAATAACAGAAGCGGAAAGAATACAAATATTGGGAAGAGATATCTTTCATGCATTCTGGGCAAAAATAGGAAGGCTGAAAGAGATATTAGGATTAGAGTAAAAAAGATATTTTTTCTTCTCCCAACATGAAGACTGAAAATGTAAAGGTAAAAAGGTAGAAACAGTATCCAACCCCACGCATAAAGCGGGACTCTTAAGAACATCGTTTTGTCAGAGATTCGATGTAAACCCAGCAAAAAACCCCAAAAATTAAAACCGTTGAGATTTATAAAATGCAAATTTCCGGGTCCAAACATAAACTTTTTCCAATAATTTCTAATAGTCCAAATAAAGTAATTGTGATCGGTAAATAGTGTCCCAAAAATTATCAAAACGAATATAACGACTGTAGTAGCAATAAGAATTTGTTTAAATTTCGGTTTGGTTTTAAAAAATTCAAAAAAATAAATTGGAAGCAAGGGTAACATTGTAGCTTTGGTCATTAGAGAAAACACCATAGAAATGGTTGATTTTAGATATTTTCTAGAGATCAACGCCAGAAAACTGGCCAAAGCAAAAAAACCAACCAACGATTCTATCTGTCCCCAGGAAGAAGATAAGTAAATTACCGCCGGATTAAACAGATAAAACGATGCTGCTACCTTTCCTCCGAACTCGCTTCTTCTCTTCACGAATTTGTAAATTAGATATCCAATTGCCAAGTCTGCGATGATTCCGGGTATTTTATAAAGAGAAAGTTGCCCCTCGCTTTCGAACCAGGGTATAAATTTAGATGGAAAGTAGGCAAAGGAGATGTTCAACCACCAAAAAAATCCAAACAACCAACTCCAGATTGTACGAACGAACAAAAACAAAATGGTTGATAAGGGAGGATATTCTGGTAAAGCGTAGTTTCCGAAGTTCAGCCAATCGTAGTATCCTTTCAGTCCGAATTCTTGAGCATATCTTCCCCAAATCAGATTCGTATTAAGGTCTGAATGGAATGAAAGGGGTACCAAAACTATTCTTATAATAACTGCTATAAGCAGTAACTTTGGAAATGATATTTTTTTAACTAAATTTAGCAAATATAGCTTCATCTGAAAGAAATCCTTCTCTTTTCTCTTTTTTTCTGGCGATAAGTACCTCTTTTATTTTTGTAAGCGCCATCAAAACTACAATCAAGTATCCGGGGTTTTTAAGTATTCTTTTTATAAGACCATTCATATGCTTTTGGGAAAGCGCGTTGCTTGTCAAATTTTTCCAAATAAAGAGAAGTTGGTTCCTCTCCATGATTCTTTGTGTAGATTTTCCGGGAAGTTTGGAAATAGTGGCTTCATGTATGTGTGTAACTATTGCTTTTGGTTCCCAGAGTAACAACCATCCCCTTTTTGCTGCTCTATAACAAAGATCGATGTCCTCCCAGTAAAAAGGTGACAGCAGTTTTTCATCCATTCCACCCAATTTTAACCAGTGTAATTTTCTAAAGACTCCGCTTCCTCCGTTTACCCAAAAAGTGTTATGAATTTTGTTATCTTCCGGGCCTGGTTCATGAACTATAAAACCATCTTTAAAAATTCCCCTTGCCCAACCATAACTTTTTTCATGTAATGAGACTGCAAATACGTTCTTGTTTTCAAAATGCGGAAGCACGGTTACCAGAAAATCTTCTCCGGGGATAACGTCAGTATTTAATAGAGCAATAAGTTCGCCCTTCGCGCTTCTTACTCCCGTATTCACCGAAGAAGAAAAACCTTTATTTATTTTATGTTTAATTAACTTTATCTCGGGAAATTTTGTTTTTAATATCTGAACACTTTGATCACTAGAATAATCGTCAACCACAATAATTTCAGAGATGTGATTTTCCTCGTTGGTTTTTGCATGGAGTACAAAAGGAAGATTTTCTTCCAAAAGCTTCTCTCCGTTGAAATTGGGTATAACAACTGAAACTTTTATCATTTAAGCTTTTCTAACTTTTACCAAATGAAGCATGTCTAAAATAAATTTTTTATTTTCTTCTATTTTAAAACCTACCCCCCTTGATATTTTTACAAGATAATCATTTCGATAAGTTTGAATGTGAGTGTCCTGCCATATTTTCCCCCTCGACTTTGTCCAAAAAAACCAAATTATCTTAAAAAGAATACTGTCCGAAGGAACTAAAAATACTGCATACCCTCCTTTTTTCAAAACTCTTTTTATTTCTCCAAGTACTTTTTGGGGGTTTTTTACGTGTTCCAAAACTTCAAGGGCTACAACTGCATCGAATGTATTTGATTTGAAGTCTAATTTATGAGCATCTCCAAGTTGGAATTTAAGTTTTTTACTGTTCCAATGTTTATTCGCCCAATCAACAGATTTTTTTAAAACATCTATCCCAATAATTTTTTTTGTTTTTGATTTTTGTAAGATTACATTCGTGAATGTTCCATCAGCACTTCCTATATCTAAAATTGTTCCCTCACTGCTCTCTTCAATCATCTTGGAAACTTCCTCAAATCGCCTCTTATGCCAATATCTTTGAAGGATATTTTCTTTTATGGATCGGTAGTACCAATCAGGTGGGACATTCCCGTGAAGATGAGCCGCAAATTTTAGATCATTATCCATTTATTTTTTAATGTCCTTTCGTAACCTCTCTTCAATTTTTATATCACCGAAGTACCTCTCGGAAACCAATCCGGAATATGAATTCTCCTCACCTACTGTCTCGTCCAAATAACGAAGTGGAATCCCAGCCAAAGGCTCAATTACTAAAAAGTATTGCTTTGTATCCTTGTCCGTTTTCGGCAGACTATCCAACTGCCCGACTTGGTCTTTTCCATGCCACTCTGGTATATAACCATACTTAGGCTGGCCATACCATTTGTAAAGATAAGTCCAAACGATATTGATCCAAAGAGGCGAAGTTAAGGAATTAATACTAAAAGGTCTTCCCTTGGCCTCATTGTAAGTATAATCTATGACTGATAACTGTTTTTTCAGAATCATATCTTTCTGTATCGCAAAAATAGTGGATCCTTTCGGATTTTCCTTAAATATCATAAGAATATTCCCCAAAACAATTACCCAAAAAACCACTAAGGCAATCGCTTTCCCCCCACTGCTTGCCAAATTGTAAATAAATATTCCTAAAATAATTGAAACCGCAGGCCCAATTCCTACTAAGAGAAAGGGTGTACTGGTTCCTCCAACAGATACCACGGTAATATGACTTAAAAGCCATGAGACAATAAAAGGCTGCCACCCCACCTCGCCCTCCCGGCTTCGAGAGGCAAGTGCACCACTTCTCCACTCAACAATCGCCATAATAATCAATATAAGTACAAAAACTCCTCCGTAACCTACGTTTCCGGGATAACTCGAATAGGCAAAAACTCGTCCTATCTGGTTAATAAAAAGTAGTAAAAAATCCCCAAGCCCTTTTGAAGCAACAATACTATCTTGTGTAGTTAGCAGGGACAAAACACCTCCGATACCTTTAAAACCAAATTTTATTTCGGATATTAAAATTGTCGAAATCGAAAGCAAAAAAAATATTCCGAACTTTATTAGGCTTTTTTTATCAATATTTTTTCTGGCAAACCACAGCCATAAAACCAGCGGTACCGCGTGGTAAAGAAGAAATATTTCCGCTTGAATACTTAAACCCAATCCGATAGCCGCAACAATTGGGCCCCAACTCTTTTTCTCTTTAATCCAGACCCACAGTCCGAGATAGAATAGCGGCACAGTCCAAACACCGATAGTGGGATTTGAAAGCCAAGTGGCATATTGTGTTGCCTCAAAAGAAATTGCGAAAAGTATTGCGGCAACAAGTCCGGCCTTTTGACTTTTTGTAAAAAGATAGGACAGATAAAAAACTATAAAAACCGTCAAGGCATTTAACAAAGCTATCCAATAAGCCGCGACAATCGGACTTCCATGCCCTAAATAGTAAGCGGGTGCGAGTAGGTAGTAATAAAAAACTCCATGATATAAGCCCGGTGTGGAAGCAGGTGGACCTAAAACTTTAAGATCTCCTTTTAAGATTTCTTGACTAACATATGCATCCCTCGCCTGATCGTATCCGAAAGTCAAAGAGAGATTCTTTAAAAAAATCACCCTTAAAAAGAAGGCTAAAACAAAAACAAGAAGTAGGGCCACCAAAACAGTTTTTTTCATTTTGTTACCAAAGTATATCTTCCTTCTTTAGCTTTGCCAAGAGCGGAGAGTAGCAGACAAACGGATATAAGAGAAAGTAGCGAAACTATACTAATTTTCAACCCTTTATAAAAAGACTCGGGCTTGTAGGTGAAGAAAATTTCATACACACCTGCTCTAATTGGAACTGCTCTGAAGGCAAAATCTGCTCGGTAGATTTTCGTTTCAACACACCCATCAACCCCACTTCGTCCTTCGGACTTCGAGGGGCAAGCATACGCCTTCCACCCTGGATAAAATGTGTCCGAAACAAAAAGTATTCCATCCTGGCTGCTTTCTGTTTTAATAACACTTTCATTCTCCGAATACTTCCGGTACTCAACTTTTGATACATTTGGCATTCTTACTACCTTTTCACCATCTAAATTTTCTTCAAGTATTACCTTTTTCCCCAGAGGAAATTCTGGGTCTAATAATTTGTCTATTATCCTATTTTCATCTTTCTCAATCTCCCAGTCATAAACAATAAATGCCCTGGGCAAAACATTTTTATTTTCTAAAATTGCGACTGATTTATCTTCAAATACCTTTTTAAAACGAACATTTTGGAATTCCTCGGGAATTTCCCCGACCTGACTAGGGTTACCCCTATTATCCCTCTTTAATGTTAAGAAATATTTTGTGTTTACTAAATTCATAAGCGGAGAATAAACATTATCGATAGTTCCATATCTTCCGACTGGATCTGTTCCACTTCTTTGGCTATTGATCGCTGCGATCAACTTTGAAATCCTTAAGGGGTAAACCGCATCATATCCTTCCAAGGAATCAAGTCCATAGTTCATTCTCATATTAATGGGGATAACCCGAGAACCGGTAATTCTTACTGGTTTTTCTTGGGATATCAAAAAATCAAGAACCGGAGTTTTCGGAAAAACTATATTTCTTGGAGAGAAAGGAGTAAATTTCCAGCCAAACTTAAAAAGCTCGACAATGGCAACGCCAAAAAGTACTACGAAAAAAATCTTTCTAGAATTTTCTTTTGATTTCCGGGACAGGAAAAAAAATATAGTAACAAGTGTAAATGCACATAAAGGTATCACCATGTTTCTTAAGGCAACTGTAAATTTCGGAATACCTCCTTCTGTTAAAATGCCAAGAAAATTAGGATTTATCCTTCCCAGATAAAAATAAACTAAGGAATAAATTCCAAAACTGAGTAGAATGATCCCGGAGGGAATAAGCGACTTTAGTCTTATCTTTCCTTTCAAAAAGAGATCCACTCCAAAACCGGCAAGAATAGCGATCGATAAATTAAATAGTACTAGAGATCTATGGGCGCTTGCTGCGTTAAGCCCAAAAATTCCACTTTTCCAAAGAAAAACCGAGACGGGCGTGGGGAAGGCGAAAATGAGGCTTACGACAAGTAAGATAAATCCATAAAGAACTTCTCTCTTCTTTTTAACAATAATATATGTGGCCGAGGCGAGACCGAAAGCAACGACGCCAACAAAGCCGGTATTGGAAGTATAATCTTGGGGTCCCCAATAATTTTTAGTTGAATGGTTACCAAAAAAATCAGCGGCCAAAAAGGTAATTGTCTTTGTCCAAGGCAAAAAAGCCCATTCAAATGGATGTGGTTCAACCGTTCTTTGAGATAGGGAAAGTAACTCCGCTCCCGGTAAAATCTGAAAAGCGGCTAAACCCAAACCCAAGGTGAAAAATATTCCCAAAAAGGCAGTTTTGTAAATCCAATCCTTCCTTCTCCAAATCCTCACAATCCATAAAATAAAAACTGCCAAAAGTAAATAAAGAGCAACTTGTGGATATCCCGAAAGGAAAAGTAGTCCCAAAGAAATCGTCATCCCTATGCCACCTAAAATCTTTCCTTCCAAAAGCCATATGTCAACAAAAAGAATAATCAGAGGAATAAAAGCAGCCGCTAGAGTATGTCCATTCCACTGGGACCAGATCAGATTAAATCCTGAAAAAGCAAAAACTACCCCTCCGAAAATTGCTCCTTTTTTCGAAACTTTCCAATATCTCAGTAAAAAATATGTAAAAGTGGCCGCTAAAAAGTGCTGTAAAATTATTTGAAAACTCCAGGCGCTTAATTTGTCAAAAATAAAATACACGAAATTTGTCGGAGAAAAAGGAGCCGACTGAAAATTTGCGAGGAGTGGTGTCCCGGCCAGAATGTAGGAATTCCAAAGAGGAAGCTTTCCACCTTTAAGAAGATCAATTGCTAACATCTGCATTGGATATGTAAAAGAGACAACGTCTGTAGTTAAGGGATTTTTTACAGGAACTCCCACGGAATAGCCCCACTTATAATCAAGCCAAGGAAAATAAACTCCAACGACAAAATCTCCGGGTATAGGAACCTGTTTAAGCAGAAAAACTTTCCAGAAGAAAAGAAAAACAATTCCAACAATTATTAAGTAAGGGAGGAGAAAATTATATGATTTCCAAGATTTCTCTTTCAAATCTCTCATACGAGAAGTTTTGAGCATCCTTTCTTGCTTGAGACAAAATTTTTCTGTATAAGGAGTTATCTTTAATAAGCTTTTTGGTCTTGGAAACTAGTTGTGATGTTGAAGACCAAAGATACCCGTTTATAGAATTTTTGATTATCTCCTTATGGCCACCGGCCGCATACGCAAAGACAGCTGCGCGAGCGGACATTCCCTCCACAACTGATATACCGAAATGTTCAACCTTGCCGGGTTCTTTATTTTCATTTATCTTATACCCTGCCGCCGACCAGAATATTTTCGCCTTGGAATATAGCTCTTTGATTTCTTTAAAAGATGGGCTTTCTAATATTTTTACAGGATAATATTTAGCTCTATTTTTAAGCTTATCAACAAAAGACGTTCTGCCGACTTCACTGCCTCCCGCTAAAATCAAGTTCCAATCCTTAAAACCGGAATCATATAGCCTTTTGAATGCAGATAGTAGTACATCTTGTCTTTTTGACTGTTCCAGTTGAGAGAATCGACCAACATATAAAATAATATTTTCTTTTTTACCTGACTTAAATTTAGAAATATCAACTGGCGGATATAAAACTACACTATCGATTGGATATTCTTTATCAACCCAACTCTTGGTAAACCTGGAATTAACAATTACTTTATTAATTCTAAAAAACTTCATTCTATTGATAAGACTCTTGCCGTCAACTTTATAAAATGGTCTTTGAAAATGAAGAATATTTCTCCTGGCAAAAAGAGTTGGAATGCTTCCATCCGAAAGCCAAAAACATAGATCATAACCGTCTCCCCTTTTAATACTGTTTATAACTTCTATTCCCTGAAGCTTCAAGCCGAATTTGTCTTCCAGTTTAGATACTACTTCTTTATCTGCCGATTCTAAATCAACACTCCAATTGTGGTCTAACAAAACTTTGGCAACAGACATAATATATCTTTCACCACCACCCAACGTCTCTAAGTAAGGACTATATATTGCTGCTTTCATGAATTCCGATTTTTCAATTGCATTTCCCAAAGTTTTGCGTAAGTCACCATTCTACTAAATATTTGGTAAATTATTTCTATAACTCCTACTGTTCCATCTCTAAATCCCATCTCTAATATGCCCCTCTTCCAAAATTCTCTCATCGCAACACTAAAAAAACGCCACCATGTCATTTGTGGGTGTCCGGCCTGTAATAACAACTTCGCTTCAATTTCTGACCACTCATTAGTTTTGTCTACCATTTCTGTCAACGACCTGTGAGTTATATGAACAAAAGGCTCTTTAAGCTTTCCTATTTCACCCTTAATTTCTGGCTGTTCGTGCAAATCACCGTGCCATTTTGCCAGCGCCTCTTTTTTAATTAGTCTTAAGACATAATCCGGCCACCAGTCACCATATTTCATCTCATGTCCTAAAAGTATATTTCTGCGGGGAATCGCATAAGCAGAGTATTTTTCCTCTTTTCCTATCTTTGAAAGAATTTCTTTTCTTAGAAGAGGAGTGACTCTTTCATCAACGTCTATATATAAAACCCAAGGACAGTTTGCTTTTTTTGCACCAAAGTTTCTCCAATCGGAAAAAGTTCCCCCTTGGGGGTATTTATATACTTTTGCATCTTTCTCTTTTGCTATTTTTACAGTGTTGTCGTCTGTCGCGTGATCTACTACAACTATCTCATCTACCCAAGAAACAGAATCAATACATTCTCCAATTAATTCCTCAGAGTTGATTGCGATAATAATTGCGCTAATTTTCATTGTTTACCCACCTCTGGTGGGCCAGCTTCCTTTTCCAAAGTTACACAAATAAAAATCTATAACTCCAATTTTCTGCCATTTTCTCCCATTGAGTAATAATTTTACACTTTCTTTAATTAGAGCAAATTTTGTATGCATTGGTGCGTATTTAATACCAAAAAGCAAGCGGTTCCTAGTTGTGTAGTAATCGTTTAATTCGCTTCCAATCGCTGAACTTTGGCTTACCTTATGCCAAAGAGTTGCTTTTGGAACAAACCATACTTTGTAACCGGTTTTTTTGGCCCTCAAAGATAAATCAACGTCTTCAAGATATAAATAATACCTTTCATCAAAAAATTCTACCTTCTTAAACATTTCGCTTCTTATAAACATGCAAGCTCCTGTGGCAAAATCGATCTCCTTAACTTTGTTAAATTGTCCACGATCAATTTCATCGACGCCATGATTTGATCCATATACATTTTTCCAGTCCATATCTCCTCCTGCATACCAAATAACTTTTCCTATTTCACTTTTTTTATATCTGTTTTTATGGAACTCAAACCCACGCGCAAAATACATCTTTGGAGAAAAAATCCCTCCATCAAGATCCTTCTCTGCCGCCTCAACTAATCGAACAACTAAGTTTTCGTGAGCTATTGTGTCGTTGTTTATAATCAAAACGTAATCAGCGCCTTTGTCTAAAGCGTATCTTATCCCAATATTATTTCCTCCGGCATAACCTAAATTCCTTTTATTTTCGATTAGAGTAACACCCGATAATCTTTCAAGTTTCTCAATCTCGTCGGGCTTCGAGCCGTTATCCACAATAACTATGTTTAGTTGAGAATCTTCAAGCCTCATCTTTTTAAGGAATTTCACACAGCCTATGGTGTCATCCGCTCCATTCCAATTAAGAACCACAGCGAAGATTTTAATCATGGAAGTTTAAATTTCCTCTTAATTCTTGCCTTAATACCACCGCCATTTTTGAGCTCGGTGTCTGCTTCCCAATAATGAAAGTCCGATTCTGATTTTTTCAATCTATCTATAATTTCCAATACATTCAAATCTTCTTCCTCAAAATCGGCTAATTGCCAAATCTTAAGATACAAAACCAATTCAGAAAACGCCTGGAGTAAGGACAATGCTAAACCATGTAATCCGTCTTTGTATCCTTCACCAAAAAAGTATCTACTCAAGAATTCGTCTGTCGGTTTTTTAATCAAATCAACCCAAGAAAACTTATATCCTTTCTCTATAATTATTTTGGCGTGCTCTGAGGTATATCTATTAAGACGGTCTATATATTGTTCCAAAGAATCGTAATGAAAATGAACTATCGACAACTCTTCTTCGGAGGGCAAATCTTTGCCCTTTCCCTGTGTCATTGGAACAGAGTGTATAACTTCATTCCAAATAACAAATCCTTTTTGGAAAAAACGAATATTGTAATCAGGCCACCAGCGAGAGTGTTTCATCCACTTTTTGAAAATAATGTTTTTCCTAGGAATTCGATAATAGTCGGCATCACTCTTCTTTACCAGTTCTTTTATTTTTTTTGCAAGAGTCATCGGAACTTCCTCATCAGCATCAAGAATGAAAATCCATTCTCCTGTCGCCTTAGAAATGGCAAAATTCCGAGCTGGTTCAACATATCCAACTCTTTTGTATTCATAAACTTTGGCTCCAAACTTTTTAGCAATATCTCTCGTTTTATCACTTGACATCATATCAACCACAACAATTTCATCTGAAAAATCCCTGACAGAAACGATAGCCCTTTGAAGATTTTTTTCTTCGTTTAAAGTATTTATTACGGTTGAAATCTTACTCACAATCTTAATTTTACCACCTACCAATCATTTATTCCTAAAGTTTAAGTCAAATTACTTTATATAGGTCAACATTACTATTTTCGAAGATCTTCTCAACTCCAAGCTGGGTCTCACCCAATTTGGCTCTTTGTCCTTTTAACCAATAGATATAAGTAATGTTGTTATTTTTAAGAAACGCTCTTGCCTCTGTTTGATCTAAACTATTTAAGAATGATTCTACAGCCTTCTTGCGATCTTTCCACTCATATTGGGTAATATCCAAATTTACTTCATCCTCTAAAAAAGTAGGCTTGTTTGAAAAAGCTGAAACGTAAGCTGTTGACTCATAGAGATACAAAGGCCTTGGAGGATTTGGTTCGGCCTCTTTTGCTTTTATTCGATCGAAAGGATGGGTAAGAATAGTACCATTGGGTTGTTTTGAAAGAAAGTTAAGCGCTGAAAGTTCCTCTTTTGAAATCATCGCCGGTGGTCTGGATGGCAGATAGTGTGGAAGGGTTCCGATAGTCGTTGGAATAGTAAGTAGAACAATTCCCACTTCAATACTATATAGTATTGAAGTTTTTAGCCTCGATTCTCGCAAAAATTCGCCGATTGCGACTCCGGCTAAGATCCCAGAAAAGAAAAGAGAGTAATAAAAAAATTGGATTGTGTTCCAGGAAGTGCCTTTCTGTAAAAAAAACATTGGTATTAAAGTTCCAGCAGCGATCATTGAGAAAATAAATACATCAATGAAAGAGAGATCTGAAAATTTTCTCTTCCCGGCACCACTCACTAGCCACCAACCACTAGATACCAAGCGAGTTCCCATATTGCCTACCCAAAATATTGCAAAGGCAATTAAGTAAGTTGGCACTGCTTTAATCCACATACCTCCCATGCGGTATGTGGTCATTGCCGAAAAGTATCTTATCCATCCGATCCTATCCGTCAGACCCATCATTGTTTCCAAAAACCAAAAAGGTTGAAAAATGATTAAACTTTGTGCGCCCCTGTTAAAGAAGAGAAATAAAACCAACGATACTGCGACCGATCCAATAAGTACCTTCACTACACTACTACGTAGTGGTGTAGTGAACAAAAGGGTCCATATTGTAGCTACAAATAAACCAAGAAGTACTAAAATCCCAGCATAAGCTTTTACCTCAATTAATATCCCAAAGAAAAACGTAGCAAGTACTAAATAGTATGTAGTATGAGATTTAATATATTTTAAAAGGAAGATTAACCCCAAAAGAATAAATATTAAAGAAAGTGCAAATGGCGGATTAATTAATGTAGAGATTGCTTGTTGCGACCAAAACATCGACTCCCCACTCAAATTTCCGTTTCTTAAGAGATTTACTATCCAACCAAAACTACCTCCAAAATAAGTAAAAAAAACGGCCCAAAAGGCTTGAACCTTGGATTTCCTCCATATAAAGACAAATTTATAGGTTAGTATTCCTATAAGAAGAGCCAGAATTGGTGGAATTATTTGAAAATACAATAAGTTAATTGGCAAATTTGTTAATTTGTTAATTAGTGCAAGTAGTAAATCGAAAACGATGTGGTAATTCTTCAGCCCCTCACCGGCAAAGGTAGGCATTTCAAAACTTCCACGAGCAAGGCTTTGCGCCAAAGCAATATGCCAAACACCGTCGTGACCATTAGGTCCCCAAAATCCCATCCCGTAAGGATAAATTATGCCGCTTTTGACCATGGTAACTGACCATGTCAGTACTCCAAAAAGCAAGAGAATTATTAACTTTTTATTTAGAGAAAATCGCTGAAATGCCTTTTTTAACATCCGTAAATAATGAAAGCCCAACAAGAACTAAGACTGCTAAGAAATAAACAACTGCCCCGACTAAAATCATTATCCAAAGGGAATAAGTCGTAACCGGTAAGAACATTCTCAACATAAGAAGGGTAATACCCATGAACATCGCCGCAAGAGCTGTCTTGCCTGCAGACTCAAAGAAAGAAAAATCTACATATTTCTTGGCAACAACGATTGCCACAATCGAACTTGATCCGACCAGTGCGTACCCGATCGAGGCCCCAATTACACCGAATTTAAAAGACAGAAAAGGAATTAAAACCAGTGTAAGGACTGTCCACATGATCATAAGCTTGAATGTTACTTTTATTTTGCCTATGGCGTTTAGTACATTTGTTAACTGCGTCGTTACCGATGCGAATATCGTATCAATGGAAACTATAGCTAAGGGAATGAGTGCCGGAGTCCATTTGTAATATTTAGGTATTACACTAATCAGGACAGGAGAGAGAATTGTAAGACCGACAACCGACGGGAAAACCAGGAATGTAATGAAAAAGATTGATCTTGTAACGATTCTTTTTAAGTGATCCTGACTATCTTGCATTCTGGAAAATGCCGGAAATGTGACTTTTGTGACATTGTCCATAAAAAATCTCAGAGGGTACTGGGAAAGTCTTCTAGCGGTACCCAAAATTCCCACCCCAAATGGTCCCAGAATGGTCCCTAAGGCGATAGTCATTCCATCATCCTTCAAAACGGCTAAGAAAGTATTAAGCTGGTACGGAAGCCCAAATCTTAACAGCTCACGAAGTGAAGACCTGGAAAAATGCAATCCCGGTTTCCAGGGCTTAAGAATATAAATAGCCACAAGACCGATAATCCCTCTAATCAAAACCGCATATGTAAAACTAGTTATGCCGAACCCACGCCACGCAAAAAATACAACCGCTATATTATAAAAAAACGTTTCCAATACTTGAGGTAAAACAAACTTCCCGAATTCCAGTTTTCTCTCAAGTAGTACCGATGGAATACTCTTTAGAGAAGACATAAAAAACGAGATTCCTAAAGCGTAAAGAAGTATCTGTCCTTCTTGAGTCAGGGAATTTACTTTTGCAAGAATCGGACTAACGATAAATAGAATCAGAAGCAAAAATAAAACTAATGCTTGCTGAACCGTAAAAGTTGTTTTCAGGTCCTCGTCACTCGGCTCTTCTTTCTTTTGAATAAGCGCCGCGGCAAGACCTATATCACTAAAGTAACTCAAAAAATTTATGATTGCCGATACTATCCAAAATATCCCAAACTCTTCCGGCGACAAGTATGCCCAAAGAAATCCCTGTGCGACAAGTGTAACCACATTGAGGACTAAAGTACGGCCGGTAAGGGCAAGTACTCCCCTGACGGAGCGACTCTTAACTGTTTCCAGGGCAATCTCGTTGGTTGGATCTAAATGTTCTTCTTCTTGCTCCACGCTTATCATTTTAGCAAAAATTATTGGATTTCGGCGGTTAACACGAATAATTCATCTTTAGAAACTTTCTGAGGCGTACCATTCACATCTTCAAAATAAACTTTCAGGGTCTTATCTTTGTAAAGTAGTTGCAAAGCATCATCGTTCGAAAGTGCATAATAAGCTTGCTTTGAAGTACCTCCCCACTCATCAGAGATGAAAGGATAGCTCGGATCATTTACAAAATAGATAACTGCTCCCCTGGGCAATATCGGATACTTACTTTTTATTTCATTAATTAATTTTTTTGCGATCCTTCCTCTTGAGACTGCCCAAAATGTTTTTTCTCCCAGATTAATCGAGAATGTTGAAAGTGTAACCAAAGAAATTGTCAGTACCCAAAACAAAATTCTTGATTTCTCCTTGATTTTAAAAGCAATATACCCAACAACTGCCCAAAATGCCGGTAAGGACACTGCCAGATAATAAGTCGATTTATGAAGGGGTAAAAAAATAACCGGCGCTATAGCAAGCGGAAACCAAAGGATAAAATACCAAAACTTACTGTTTCTCAAAAGGTCTTTGTTTTTAAGTAAAGATATCGTCCCGAAAAGCAAAATGCCAAAAGAAACAGCAAATGATGAAAATATCACTTTGAAATAACTTCCAAAATATTTCATTAAGTCAGGGTTTAACTTAAATCCCGGGGAAACGAAATCTATGAGCATTTCGGGAAGTCCTAGTGCCCAACCTAAGTACCAACCCAAAGAATTAATAACGTTTTTAATTCCCAAGATCGGTCTGTATTGAATTTCATCTTTTGAGAAACCTATTACTCTAAAATCAAAATAAAGATAAATAACCGTGAAGATAATAGGTATGTAAATTTCTTTTATGGTTCTTTTTAAAAATCCCTTAAAATTTTTCTCCTTCAAATAAATTAGTCCGGTAATAAGAGGAAGCCCTACAACTCCCAATTCATGAGAAGCAAGGCCTAAGAGAAAAGTTACAAAAGATGTAATTTTCAGCTTCGTATTTTTTTTCTCGAGATATTTATGGAAAAAAATAATAGATAATAAAATAAACATTGTTGCCCCCATTGCTTGGATTCCTCCGGCTAAATAATAAAAAGCGGCGACATTGGCAGCGGTTATCCCAAAAAAGAAGCTCGAGAAAAGTGCTACCTTTCTATCTTTAAATATGTTTTTTATTAAAACATAGACGAGGTATGTATTAAGAAAATGTATTAAAAATTGAAGAATTCTAAGCGGTGAGGAGTTTAGTCCAAAAATAGAGTAAGAGATATGATATAAGATTTCTCTAAAAATCGGCCTATAAAATGCAACGGCTCTTTCACTAAAAGGATAAAATCCGAAAAGCTTTAAAAAACCCAGTAATGTTCCGTCTGTTTGAGAAACTTGGAAGTGAAAAAAATCATCTCCTGAGAAATAAGTGCCTAAAACATTACGGTAAAGAATAAACTCAACGACAAAAATAAGTAGAAACATACCCGCTTAGGCAAAATTCGAAAAATCTTTTCTCTTGTTAAACAATAGACACAAAAATAATGCCAAAAAGATAATTGATGTTGCGTTTGCAAAACTTCTTATCGGAGTATTCAAAAATTTAGCCGATATACTGTGTTCTCCTTTGGAAACTTCTATCCACATCCTCCCCCATTTTTCTTCTGTTGGAACCCTAGTTCCGATAATTTTGCCGTCTATGTAAACATTCCATCCTGGAAACTTAAATATTCCTAAACGAATAGTAGCTTTGTCACTTTCAACATTCACTTTAAATTTAGCCCATTTTGTACCTTGGGATGGGTCTGTAATTTTTGCCTCTCCGTCAATAATCTCCGCTAAATTCTTTTGGGGTTCTTTGGGAGCGGTATATGCATCTTTTGGAAGATAGTCATAAATTCCTGCCGTCTGTTGAAGTTCCCAGGCAGCTCCTGAAAACTTTTGTTTGTCGGTTAAGGGCCCCATATGCTCTGGTCTAAAGTAGTTCCAATTTAATATCATAAGTCCCGCAATCAACAATCCAATAACCAATAATTTGTATAGTTTCTTTTTTAAGAAAAGAACTATACTCCCGACTGCAAAAGAGAAAGTTAAAATAACTATTGTTAAAAATCTCCAAGGGAATTGAACAAACTTCAAGGGAGGGATAGCCTGCCAAATAAAAGTAGATTTTGAATGGGCCATAAAGGCTGCAAACCAACCGATAAAAAGCATTAAACCAACCATCATTGACAAACTTTCCAATTTTCTAGTCTTTGTATACTTCCAAATCAAAAGTGCCAAAATTATTAAAGAGACAACCCAATGAATATGACCGATTTGAAAAGGCATTCCATCGTTGTCTCCCCAAATGGAGGGACCATAACCCCAAAATCTGGATACAAAAAGCTGGTTTAAAGTCGCAAAATGGGCAATATATTCATAATATCCAACCACTAAAGTGTTCACTTGAACGTATTTCTGCTCGAAAATTGCCGGAAGAGTAAAGAACGCAGCCAAACCGAGCGCCAGAGCTCCACTCAAAACTAAGACCGGAAGAGTTTTCCATGTTTTCTCTCTCCACAAAAAGAGTAAGCACCAAAGCCCAAAAACAGGTGTAAAAATCAAAACCATTAGATTGTGCGACAAGAAAAGACCGGTCCATGAAAGTGCAAGTAAGAGAGACCATTTTTTGAGACTATCATCCTTTTTAATTAACCGATACGAAGACCACAAAATAAGAGGAAACCAGACCAAGGCCCAAGCTTCGTTCATAGCCCCTCTCACATAGACATCTATCGCGTGATATGGCGCCCACACATAAAAAATTGAAGAAAGTACTCCACCAATTCGACCGAAAAATTCTTTCGCAAGAAGATACATAGTTATTCCGGAAAAAATAAAGGATAAGGCAGATACAATCTTTATTGTATCTACAAAAGAAAAACTCAAAACCCTAAAAACTTCCCCTATTAGATAGGGAAGCGGAGGATAAAAATTAAAAAGCGGAAACCCGAAGCCATAGCCCATATCGGGAATCCAGCGACATGGAATTTGCAGATCCAAAAAACACTTTTCCATCTCAAGCTGTCTCATCATCTGCAGATCGTCGTGCATATTAAAGTACCCTGGTGTAAAAAGAAATCTCGCAGCCAAAATTGCGAAGACAATCACAACTGAAAGGCCGATAAAGTTAGAATTTTTGAATAATTTTTTGAGGCGCATTGTTTAAAATGATACCAGTTCAAGTAAATTAAATGTATCCCTTGGGCCACATTTAACATACTCCTTATTACCGTCGGGCCGAACGGCCTTAGGATAAGCTGCAATTATCTTTAGTCCTCTTTCTTCCGGATTCTTAATATGAAGGCGGCAACTATTTATTGCCAGATAAGTTTTATTTCCGGCTTTCTTTGAATCAATCAAGCTTTGAGGAATTTCAGAAAGATCTATTCCAACCCCCATTACCGTTACTTTTTCAGTGAGCAAATCATTAAGATACATCTGAAGCCCATCTGGCAAGGTTCCAAAATACCCCTCCGTTCCTACTACTATTTTTTCTTTATTTACTGCTGCCTCTTTTCTTATTAAATCTGCTACTTCTTTTATTCCAGTCCCTGCCGTCCATTCCTCAAGATATCCCGACCTTTCGCTTCTCGGAAGATTCGCTTTCTGGGGATTTGTTAAAAGATAATAATCAAAAAAAAGGGCCTGAAGAACAAAAACTATCATAAACCCCACGACAAGCTTTTTTATCAATTTCTTGTTTTGGGTAAAGGCCGAAGCGGAAAGAATAAAAAGATAAGGAAGAGAAAAAAGGATATAACGTGCTGTAATGACTTTGGCAAATTCTGACTGAACAAGTATTGGAAAAAGAAACCAGGCAGAAAGTAAGAGAATTTGTCTATAATTTTTACGAATATTGAGAATTATTCCCAAGAACGCGAGAGCCAAAACAAAATTCGGTCCCATCATCCGAATCCATTCAAACGATCTGTCTATATAAAAAACAAATGGATCTCTAGGATTAGTCAATAAATGACTCAGTGGAAAGATGTAGTCCTGGTTTCTTGTCCCAACTAAATGAAAATTTGGACCTAATCTTAGGATGTTATACATTGCGTAACCAATAAAATAAGTCACAGCTAGTAAAAATAGTAGTTTAATCAAATGAACTAATTTCTCATTTATTTCCTGTGGCCATTTTGAAAGAAGCCAAGTAGTCGGAAGAAGAATTGTAAAGAATATTCCCGGAGACTTTGTCAAGAGTGCCCCTCCTAAGGAAAATCCTGTCAACATCGCAAAATCAAGTCTTTCTGTCTTGGCGGTAAGAAGTCCAAAATAAAGTGTCCAAACTCCAAACAGACTAAGGAGAGAATCTACAAGCGCCATTCTGTCAAAAAACAAACTAAAGGGAGAAATAGCATAGATAAAAGAGGCTGCAAGCGAAACCTTTTTTGATCTAAAAAGAAAATAAGAAATTAGAAATATTCCGAGCATAGTTCCTAGCCCAGCTGTGATCGAAGTAAAACGTCCGGCAAAAAGAGGATTGGAAAATAACTTCAAAAAAGGAATGACTAGCCACATAAAAAGAGGCTGTTTTCCGTCAGAAAGCGGCAAGAACCGAAGGGTAGATTCTGCTCTCATGACTTGTGCCCAACGAATATAGATTGCCTCATCGGCAAAAATAGGAAGAAGAGTAAGATTAAAAAGTCTAAGTCCAAGTGCAAGTACGAAAATGGCCGCTCCGGCCAATATTACCCATCTCCATTCTTTCCAAAAGTTCTTCATTCCTTATTCAAATTCTAGCACAAATATGAGTGGAGTTACCTGACTGGAGAGTTTATATGATAGTGAACAAAAACTAAATGGTCGCGAAATCTAATTTCTTCTTCGGCAACATCCACGGGAATTTTTCGAACGGACTTCAAAATCTTATATCTATATATCCAATCACCTTCCTTTAATTCCGCATCCTCATCCAACCTTGTCTTATCTCCCAACTGATTAACAAAAAAGACCAGCTTTCCAACTACATCTTTACCAGTTAGTCCCAATTCTTTCAGACCTTCTTCATCCAACGAACCTCCTGCATATACCCTAATCGCTTTTTCTCCATTCACCGCTTCTACTAACTCTTGCCCGCCTCCGTTTTGGTGAGCAGCCCATTCGTCATGATATCTTCCTTCAGGACCTTCGTAATCGCTTGTCTCCAAGTTGAAATCGGCCCGGACAGTTTTTCTGCGGATACTATTACCAGCATAGCCCTCACTAAGACCCTTTGCCAAAATCGCCTTGATTTCTTTTTCCATCCCCCAATTCTAGCACACAATGTCCTGAGTGAAATCGAATGGCAAGGTCAAATTTTAGAGTTTGTAGTAACCCGTTAGAGATTTTAGTCTAACCGCAATTATTCCTTTGAATCCAATCCAGGATTCGGTGATAGGATTCTTCTTCGTTCCCTCACGATAATGCCATGTAACAGGAACTTCTGCTACTTTAAAACCCATTTTTCTAGCTAAATATAAGACTTCAACATCAAATCCGGCATTTAATGAAGATCCTTGCACATTTTTTCTTTCGAGTAAGTTTTTCATCTTACTAAATATCGTAATTGCAGCGCCTCTTTCGAAGGCCTTAAACCCTGCCTGTGTATCCTTGTAGGGAATTCTTAAGACTATCGTCCTTAATAAAGAAAAACCGTATGCCATAGCCTTTCTTATAAGAGGCGCTCCCTCTCTCCCTGATCTTGATCCAATCACAATTTCATATCCCTGGTCAAACTTTTGTAAAAAATTTTCAATTTGATCTATGGGCGTTGATTGATCCATATCCGTAAATAAAACAATATCCCCGGAAGATTTTAGTACTCCTGCAATTACTGTTCCCCCTTTTCCTCTATGTGGTTCTTCCAAAACCTTAAAGCCCTCGTGTTTTTTAGAAAATTCCTTTACCAACTTTACAGTACTATCGCTTGACCCATCATCAACTATCAAAACTTCCCAAGAATATTTTTGGTTTTTGAGATAATCATAAACGGTTTTTAAAACATCTTTCTTCAAATTATGCGCTTCGTTGTATGATGGAATTACAACCGATAAAAATATACTTTTTTTCATTTCCTTATTCTTCTTTCAATCGTTATTCCTCCAAACCTAGCGGTTTTCTCAATCTTTGCAATACCTCTCTGTCTATCGAGCCAGGCTTCAAGTCTCTCTGGATGCGGAGGATCAACTTCGAATAACGTATAAAGCAAAGGAACTTTATCTTCAACCAACTTCCCGCTCGCCCCGCGAAGATTCTCTGTAGTTGAGTACCAAGCAAACAAATAGTCATAAGCGTAAGGAATAACCGGAGGAACATAAACATCAACATTGAAATCTTTTCCGTTACTATCCTGATAAATCCAGTCGATTGTTTGTTTTTGGTTTATATAGCAAATAGATAATTCTCCCGAACATTTATTTGAAAGTTTATAGTTAAGTACATCTGAATTGCTGACGAAAAATAAATACATAAAATAAACAACAAAGATCTTGCCAAAACGAGATCGCCATAAATACCCCAAAGGAAGCGCAACAAGGAGAATGAAAATAAGGTAATATCCAGTGAGATAATAATCATAAATATTCCCAAAATTACCCTGGAAAAAAATTAATCCTAAAATCGGGGCAATAAAAAGCAAAAGCAAAACTTTGATCTTTTCGTTTCGAAGCATTTTAGAAAGATAAAAGACAAAAAAGAATGCCAATAGGCTCAAAACTATTTTTTCCCGGTCGTATCTGCCGTGGAAAATTTTATTTGTAAAAACCTCGTAATAAAATCCAATTTTCTCGTTTATAAATTTCCATGTCGGAAAAGCAAAGCTCTTTTCTCCAACTAAAAACTTTGAAATATTGTTCCGCAAAATTCCTTCGTGTTTTAGGTCAAAAATCAAAAGAGGTAGAAAAGTCAAGAAAAAAATAAATGCTGAAATCAGAATAACCTTATTATTAAGACTGCTGCGACCTCCGTAGCCTTGGCGAAGGATGGTCCAAACGATAAAAACTAAAAGTGCCGGAAAATAAAATACTTCTCCGGAGGAGCCGAAATGAAAAAGAGATGCACCCGTGACAAAAGCAATTACCGGCCAAGCCCACTTTTTACCCTCAGTTACTTTGATCATAGCCCACACCAAAATCATGCTCAAAAGAAGCATCGGGGTAGGATTTGAAAGCCAGCGGGAAGTCATTACTAAGTTAAAAGAAAAAGAAGCAATTATAGCTCCTATTATTCCGGTTGTTCTATCAACAATTTTCGTTCCCAAAAGATAAACAAAAAAAATTGCCGCTACCGTGGTAAAAGATAAAAATACTGACGGCCAAACCGGGTTTCCCCCTCCCAATAAATAAAATGGGGCAATTAGATAGTAATAAAAAGGCCCCCGAAAAATTCCGGCAATTCCGGTAGTTGGACCTATTAAAAAAAACTTAGCCTTATGCCAAAAATCCCAGATAACCAAAGCATCTCTTCCCTGATCATAATAAAACCCCAAAAGATCATTTAATCGATAAACCCTCAAAAAAAATGCAGCAACCAAAATAAAACTCAGTAGCAAATATACGGCTCTATTGCCAGAGATTTCTGATGCTAACTCTTCCCACCAAGTTTTAATCCTATTTACCATTTCTTTTCATTAACTTCTTAAAAATCTCATAAGTCATCTGAATATCTTCTTCCGCCCCATGAATTTCAGCAAGTTTAATTCCAAAGTAAGAAGCTACCGGCCTTAGTCCCAACTTTTTCACTTCTCCTTTGCCATAAAGCTTCGAATAAGCAATCGATTGGACGTCTAATTTGTGATAGTCGAAACCATGAGAAATTCTAAAATTAGCAAACGCTCTTTCTAAAAAACTCCAATCAAAAGATATGTTCCACCCGCTAATTATTCCACCAGGTGCAATTTTTGCCAACCTTTCTATAGCTTCCTTTAGCTCTTTTGCTTCTCCCCATCTTTCAGGCGAATATCCATTTATCTTTAATGCTTCAGGATCTGCTGTTTCAATATGGATTGGCTTGACTTTGGCATTATATTCTTCGATTTTTTTAAATGTTTCCCCATTTGCGACCAAACATCCTACCTCCAGAATTTCGTGCCTTAAAGGATTGACCCCTGTGGTTTCAAGGTCTATAAAAACAAGGGGTCTTTGCCTAAAGTCGATAACTTCTTTATTCATTTTGTGCGTCCGAGCTTAAAAAGAGTCCCGCCCCAGACGGGCCATTCGTCAACAATTTTAGTCCAACCAAAACTTGTAATCCAAGCGGAGGGATCATGAACAGGGTCACATTTTTCTCTGGATATTTCACAGACAACAAAGAGCTGGTCGGTCAGTGTATAAGTTGTGGCACTGGGATCAGTATCCACAATTTTGGCTCCCCATAATTGTAAAAAATATTGATATACGTCCCTATTATTTCTTTCTGAAATAGTTGCCAGATTAAATCTTTCCCCATTTGCTTTTTCCTGTATAACTTTCGCAACCGAGATAGATCTTTGCATTTGCATATTGGGAGAATGTTTAATTGGAACGTTTTGTAAATTGACGGCGAGTAGTAAGAGACAAAAAATAAGTAAGGCTAAACTTATTATTCTACGCTTACTTTTTATTACATCAGCTGTAATTCCTCCGACGAGCAAAAATGGTGCGGCGAAGAAAAACCCGAAGTAATGGTCATAAATTTCTTGTTTATAAAGTCCCAAGCCAAGAAGTGCAAAGCCGAACCATGTAGCAAGTAGAATGTAGCTAGTAGCATGGTAGACTAACTCTTTCTTCTTGGTTAACACTAACCATATCAAGAGTGCGACAATCGCAACTGACAACCACTTTCCTACCAACTCGTTTCTACCGGTAACAAGACGGGTATTGACTTTGATAAACTCGGGCCACATCTTGGGAATTGCATTCCAAGGTTTTGCCGAAACTGTTTCCTGGCGAACGCTGAAAAATTGTTTCATGGCAGCAAAATTGCGCCAACCATGTCGGGCATCAAAAATTAGCAGTGGAGACATGAGACCTGCGAACAGCACAAGGCTAACTATGCTGTATCGCAGAAATTTTCCAATTTCCCTGCCTCGCCGGCAGGCAGGCAATTTCCAATTTCCGATCAATTCAGAATTTCTAATTCTCAAATATGTCGCTAGCCAAAACATCGCTAAAGTTGGTGCAAGAAGGAGACCTAAATAATGAGATTGGAGAACAAAGGCATAAGAAATTCCCAAAATTATTAACCACCATCCCACTCCGCGCGAGGCTCCGCGGGATTCATATACTTTCCATATTGAGTATATAGAAAGTAATGAAAAAAACGGCATAATATTCGGATTCCAAGAAGAACGGGAATAGATGATAACTGTTGGAGCCACAGCAAATAAACCCGAGGCTAAAAGGCCGGCGATTTTTCCAAACCATTCTCTACCTATCCACCAAACCCAAAAAATCGTTATTACTCCAAGAAGTGCAACCTGAATGGCAGGTCCCACAGGTGAAAAACCTGCCAAAAAAAGTGCCGGCGCCATCATGTAATAATAAAGGGGCCCTAAATACATATTTCCAATGGAAGTTCCTGGGCCGATTAAAATCGGATCTCCGTAAACTAAAAGGCGCCTGACGATAATCACGTCCCGCCCCTCATCTCCCAAGAAAGTCATATACTGATCAATTTTATAAAGTCTTAAAAAAGCACCTACGATAATAATAAAAAGAAGAAGAAGAAATTCAGTCTTATTCCCTTTCATCCAAGAGTAGATTTTCCCCAAAATTGAGAATTTCACCTTAGTTTTTTCCATAATCTAAGAAGATCGATAAAACTTTTGATTATTACATCAAGATTCGCTCCCGTTCCTTTTCCTTTTATTCTTGGATAATGATGAACACTCAATTGGACAATTCTAAAATTTTTCTTATTTGCCTTTATTAGAAATTCGCTACTTATAAAAGCCCCTCTTTCAGATTCGAGCTTGGGAATAGAATCTATAACTTTTTTAGATATTAATTTGAAACCGCAATCTATATCTTTTACTTTCAAACCAAAGAGGCTAAAAATAATTAACTCCCAAACAAAAGTATTAAACTTTCTATAAAATGCTACTTTTCTGTCTAAATAATATCCAACCACTAAATCGGCGTCAGTTTCGTGCTGTTTTTGGACAAAATTAACAATTTCTGAAAAATCAAATTGTCCATCAGCGTCAGTAAAGGCAATCCAATTATATTTAGAGTTGTAAAATCCGCTTTTAAGAGAAGCCCCATAGCCTTTATTTGGGACGTGTGTAATTAGTCTAATCCTTCTATCTTGAAGACTTAACTCATTTGAAATTTCTCCAGTTTTATCTGTCGACCCATCGTTTATTATTAAAATTTCCCATTTTTCCGCTATTTCTTCCAAAATTTTTTTTGCATTAAGAACCGTGTTCTTTATGTTTTTCTCCTCGTTATATGCCGGGAAAAAAACTGAAAGTTCGTCTATAAATTTGGCCATGTTTATACAAGAAGTCTAGCATAAACTGCCGTGACCGTGCTAATATTTAAGCATGAAAAGAATTCTTAAAAACCTTATTTTTATTTCTCTCCTCTCCCTCATCCCAACGGTAATTATATGGATACCGTTTTTTCTGAAGTTAAAAAGTATTTGGGGAATTCCGCTTCCGAATGGCGGAATGGCAACCATAGTTTCAAATTATGACGGACCACTTTTTATTGTGATCGCAAAAACTTTCTATAACATAGCGCAAATTAAAGCGAATTATTCATTTCCTCTCCCTACTGAATATTATGCAGCTCATTTTCCTTTGTTTCCTGTCATTATCAAAATTTTTGCCTTTATTTTTGGTTTCCCGTATGGAATGTTGGTTGCAACTTTAATATCCTCAATTCTTGCAATTTATTTTTTTAACAAATTAATAAGAAGATATGTCGAAGAAAAGGAGGCTCTTTGGATAACTTTTGTCTTTTGCCTGTTTCCTGCGAGATGGCTTGTCGTTCGTTCAGTAGGAAGCGCTGAACCGTTATTCCTGGCTGCAATAATTGCTTCGGTTTATTATTTTCAATCAAAGAAATATTGGCAGGCGGGAGTTTGGGGGGCTATAGCACAACTTACAAAATCCCCGGGAATTCTTCTTTTTATTGCATACCTTGGAGTAATAATGCTTCCACAATTTAAACGTCTTGCAACAGAAAAATTCCAGATTTGGGCAAGAGAGTTAAATTGGAAAGCTTATCCAATACTATTTATTCCAATTTCACTTCTGGGAATTTTTGTTTTATATAAGTTCACCTTTAACGATTTTTTTGCCTATTTCCATTCGGGCGACAATGTACATTTAATGTTTCCGCCATTTTCAATATTTAACTCCAGCCAATCTTGGGTGGGCACGTTTTGGCTTGAAGAAGTAATTTTTGTTTATCTTTTTGGAATTTTGGGGCTACTTCAATTGATCAAACAACGGGAAAATATACTCGCCGCTGTTGTTGGAGTATTTTTTACTTCCTTACTTTTCGTCGCACACAGAGATTTGATCAGATATTCGCTCCCGATCGTTCCATTTTTATTTGTCGCATTTGCAAATGTTATTATCAAAAAGGAATTTAAAATTGTTATGGCAATACTGGCGCTTCCGATCTTTCTTTTCTCTATCTCCTACATCTCCCAAAATGTAATGCCCATCGGGAACTGGTCCCCATTCCTCTAAAAATGTATAATCGGCTTCATTCAGATGAGCAAAGAAAATACCAACATACCATACACAGCTTGGAGAGAACGACAAGCTCGACTGTCGTTAGTAGGGAAACTATGTTTAAGCTGTAAAGCTGTAACCTTCCCGCCTCGCAATATTTGTTCGAACCCAGACTGTACAGAAAAAACCCGTCTTAAAGAATTTAAACTTAGTGGAAAAGGAGAAATAATCTCCTACACTACCATCTCCAATCCGAAATATGCACCAGAAGGATTCGACGAAGATTTCGTCCCATACCACTTAGTACTTGTTAAACTTTATGAGGGACCGATTCTTTTTACCCGTTTCACAGATTTTGATCCTAAACAAAAAATCCAAGAAGGAATGAAAGTTGAGTTAATAACACGAATTTGGAAAAAGAATGGCAGGAAAGGACCAATTGAATATGGTTATGCGGTAAGATCAATATTTATACCCAAAATACTTTGATTTGCAATCATGAGTAGCATTTTGGGGGATCAAAATCACTTAACGAGAATTGCAAATTCGAGTAAGTGGAGTTTACTTCTTCCCAAACCTCCAGGTCTTCCAGATAACGAGATTATACATAAGATAGTTGTAGGGAAGAACCAAAAAGAGAACTATAAAAGGAAGAAGAATTTGTCTATATTGCGGACCGAGAATTGAAACACCAATGGTTCCTGCGGCTGTCTGAATGATTAGAGCGCCTGCGGAAGTCAAATTAAACTGCAAAAACTTATAAATTAGCTTGCCAACTCCTTTTATCTTTTCATTCTTAAAAGTCCAGAGATTGTTTAGTGTAAAGTTGCTTATAATAGCCAACTCTGTTGATCCGGCCCAAGAAAGCCACTCGACCAAATTCATTTTTGAGAACAAATAAAGAAATAGAGCATTTATTACATATCCAATAAATCCTACTATGCCAAATTTAAAAAATCGCGAACGAAAAAAATCCAGTGCTCTGGTTTTTACTACAAACCAAAACGTTTTGATCGTACTTTGTACTCCTGGCATTTTGGAAAAGCCTTTCCACCTTTCTTTGAAATTAAGAGGTATCTCAATGATCTTTACGCCCTCCTTTTTGGCGTAATAAAGGAATGAAATCTGAAATGAATAAGTCTTTAGTTCGGTAATTTTGTCTTTAACTTTCAAAAAAACCCAGGGTTTTAATGCCCTATATCCCGTTGTCCAATCGTGAATTTTGTTATCTAACATCATTATTCGAATAAAAATGTTTCCTCCAACTGATAGAATTTTTCTTGTTATCCCCCAAAATTTAGGAATTGACCCTCCCTTCATATATCTTGATCCGATGACAAGATCCGCCCCTTCGTCGATTTTTTCCAAAAATTCGGGGATTAAATCAGGATCGTGCTGAAAATCGGCATCAAATTCAAAAAGCAAATCTGCCTTAATCTTATCTACTGCATATGTCATCGCCTTAATGTATGCACCACCCAACCCAACTTTTTCTTTATTCAGAAGGAGATAGACATTTTTATACTTCTTCATGTAATTTCTCACTATCTCATAGGTTTTATCCGGAGAAGTATCGTCAACTACCAAAATGTTCATGTCCCACTTTTCGGGAACTTTTTTAAAGACTTCTTGCAATGTATCGAGCAAAAGCCCGATATTTTCAGCTTCGTTATAGGTAGGAATAATTATTATGACTTTCATACAGGATTAACTTTATACCAATTTTACCTTAATTTACAATATAAAATAGTAAAATTGGGGATCATAGCCATCGCAGTTTGCTTGCAAACTGGAGTATGATGGATATATCAAACTATACTGATAAACAAGCTATGAAAATAGATATCCTAACTCTCTTTCCCGAAATGTTTAAAGGACCGTTTAGCGAAAGCATTCTTAAGAAAGCCCAAGAAAAAGGAATTATCGATATAAAAGTCTATAATATCCGCGACTGGGCCAAAGACAAACACAAGATGGCAGACGATAGACCTTACGGGGGTGGACCCGGAATGGTTTTAATGATCGAACCGATCGATCGGGCCATAGCTGAACTCACAACTCACAACTTACAACTTACAACCCGAGTAATTTTACTCGACCCTGCGGGAAAAACTTTCAACCAAAAGGAGGCTGAAAGATTGGTTAAATATGACCACATAATCTTAATCTGTGGACATTATAAAGGGATTGATGAACGGATTCGCGAACATTTAGTCGATGAGGAGATTTCGGTTGGGGACTTTGTAGTTACCGGAGGTGAAATTCCGGCAATGATTGTTGTTGATGCAACCGTAAGACTCATCCCTGGAGTCATCGGCAAAGAAGAATCTTTAAAAAAAGAATCCTTCTCGGACTTTGACGAACCGGGGGTTCCAAGGCTTTTGGGTTTTCCTCAATACACCCGTCCCGAAGAATATAAAGGCTGGAAAGTTCCCGAGATGCTTTTGGGTGGAAATCATAAAGAAATCTTAAGGTGGAGAATAAAAGTGGCAACCAAAAGAACCAAAGAGCGAAGGCCGGATTTACTCAAATAAGTTTATTTATTATTTCGTCCGTTGTACTAAAATTCATATCCAGAACCTCTTCTGTTTTTCTTGGATCAAGCCCTCCCTTTAAAGGGTATCTTCTCGGGTTACTTACTGTGCCCTTCTCAAAATCAATTTCTTTACCCAGTGCTTTCTTTATAAATTTAGAAATTAACTTATACGGTGTAGTCGTATCTGGAGAGCTTACATGGAAAACACCGGTTAATTTATTTTCAATTATTCTTCTTAATGCCTCGCATGCTTCATCTATAAAAGTTATAGAAACCTGCTGGTCGGTAAAAAGTGGATATAATTTGTCTTCTTTTTTGAATTTCTCCAAAGGGAACCTTAAGTAGTCTAATTTCTTTTTAAATTCTTTTCTGACTGGATAAATAATTCTGACAATCGTTGCGTTATCTCCGAGTCTTTCTTGGACTAACCTTTCGGCTTCCGCCTTTGTAAAACCATACCAAGTAAGTTTATCGGGGTTGGTTTCTGGGAGATGGTCTTCGCTATATGGACCCGGGTCATCGGGCGAGCCACTAAAAACCATATCGGTGGAAATTTGTATAAATCGCGTTTTTTCAAGGTCAATTGCGTCAAGTATATTTCTTACTCCTTCAACATTTATCCTCCAACAATCACCTCCCTCATTGTCCCTTTGTTTCTCTTCATCGTTTACATTAGTGTCCGCTGCGAAATTAATAACAACATCCGGCTTTTCTCTACTAATAAATTCTTTAACCGCTTTGGCGTCGGTTATGTCTAGTTCAGAATGTGAAGGTGTCACAAATTCTCCGTCAAAAAGTTCCAAAAATCTTTGACCTACCAATCCCGATCCACCCAGAATTAATACTTTTCCGACATTGAGTCTTTCCTTTGATTCTTTTGTTGTTACTGCCAGTTCTACCATTATTTAAATTTGTCCGGAAAAGTTTCTCTTAAAGATTTTGCGTTCAAATCCTTTTCCGCAACAATCGGATTTTTAATTGGCCACTTGATATTCAGATCTTCATCGAACGGTTTTATTGCAAAAGAAGAGCCGGGTGTCCAATAAGCATTGACTAAGTAAAAGTAATGAACGGGGCCTTCGATTGCACAGATAGAATTTCCGATACCTTTCGGCAGAAACAAAGCCCTCTTTGGTAAATTCCCGCCAGTATTGTCAAAAAGAAATTCTTCGTATTGTCCAAAAGTTGCGCTTTCCGGCCTTAGGTCAACAACAGGCACCCACATTTTACCAGTTGCCGAGTAAACAAGTTTGTCCCATCTTTCGGCATGAATTCCCCTTATGGCCCCTGTTTCAGACATCGAGTGGTTCATTTGAACAGGCAAAAACTCAATTCCTTTTTCTTTGAGGAGAACTTCTCGCCAAACCTCTCTGAAAAAACCTCTTTCATCTGAAACTGCAGATCTTTCAATTATTAAAACACCTTTAATTTTTCCTTCAGTAATTATAAATTCTGGAATCTTAATGCCAATCTTGGTTTCTGTCATTTTCTTTCCCTTGCCCTTAGATTCTTTTGAACCTCCGGGTCGACAATCGGACGGCCTTCGCGCAAAGGCTTCCACCACCACTTATTTTCCTTATACCATTTTACCGTCGCCGGAAGCCAGTCTTCAAATTTATGTTCCGGTTTCCAACCCAATACTCTTTTTATCTTAGAAGAATCAATTGCGTATCGTGAATCGTGTCCCAATCTATGCTCGATATGGGTAATCCAAGATTCGTCCTTGCCCATCAATTTTAAAATTTCGCGGGTTATCTGGAGATTACTTCTTTCGGAGTTTCCGCCCACACAAAATGTCTGACCGATAATTTTTTCATCTTTCAGGGCGGCGTGGATAATCGTATCGATTGCGCGGCAGTGATCAAGCACGTAAATCCAATCCCGAACATTTTCCCCTTTACCCATCAAGGGAACCTTCTTCCCCAAAATAAGATTAGTTATAAATCTGGGAAGAAGTTTTTCTGTGTCCTGCCAAGGCCCATAGTTATTCGAAGTATTGGTAATCGTTACAGGAAGGCCATAAGTTCTGTGCCAAGCCCGAACCATGTGATCAGCCGAAGCTTTTGCGGCAGAGTAAGGACTATGCGGATTATAAGGACTTTTTTCGTTAAATTTTAAGTCCGGCCGATTTAAGGGAAGCTCTCCGAAAACTTCATCGGTTGAGACGTGATGAAAAAGTTTTACCCCCGCACCCAGCGCATTTTGCAGCATGACCTGGGTTCCGACTACATTTGTTTGCACAAAAACATCCGGGCCCAAAACACTTCTATCGACATGGGTTTCCGCCGCGAAATGGGCAACCACATCAATTCCTCTAATTGCTCTTTTTACAACTTCGGGATCACAAATATCGCCTTTAATAAACTTAACCTTCTTGCCTTCAATATCTTTTAAATTCTCTCTGTGGCCCGCATAAGTTAATTTATCAAGAACTACAATTTCATCTTTGGGGTATTTTTTGTGCCAGTAGTGGACAAAATTGCTTCCGATAAATCCCGCCCCGCCGGTTACAAGTATTTTCATATTTTTACACCGTTCTTCCCGGCCCAATAGGCGCTGGCCTCAACAAGTGCATCAAAGGTACCGGCATCCCGCCAATAACCTTTTAGTTCCTCCCATTTCATTGTTCCTTCCTTTATGTAGAAATTTTGTATGTCAGTTATCTCCAGCTGGCCTCTTTTTGAGGGCTTAAGCTTTTTTGCGACTTGGAAACATCTGTTGTCAAAGATATAAAGTCCGGTTGAGGCATATTCTGAGGGTGGATTTTTGGGCTTTTCGACAATTCCCACAATCTTTTTCTTGTCCTTTTTATCAAATATCGGAACTCCAAAGCGCTCGGGATCAGGAACCTTCTTAACAAACATTACCGAGCCTTTCTCAAAACGGGAAACCGCTTTTGAAATATCCGCATCGGTAGTGTTATCTCCGAGAATGACAATCACGGGTTCCCCTCCGGCAAAATCTTCGGCAACCTTAAGAGCATCCGAAATGCCTCCGGATGGATTTTCTTGATATCCATATTCGAGATGATTTAGACCAAGCTCTTTACCGTTTTTCAAGACCTGAATAAATTGTCCGGAATGGGGACCGCTAGCTATTACTATAATATCTGTGATTCCTGCCTTGACCAAAGTTTGAATCGGATAAAAAATCATAGGGCGATCGTAAATGGGAAGAAGATGCTTGTTAGTCGCGTAAGTAAGCGGATAAAGACGTGTTCCCAAACCCCCTGCGAGAATTACGCCTTTCATATAGTGTGCATTGTAAATTGTAAATTGAAAATTGTAAATTACTTAAGTGTGCTTGTCTGCAACTGAGGATGCGCCCCAGCTTTCGGGCTTGGTTTTGGCAACATACCCGTTTCCGGTAACCATACCCACAACTTCCTTAATCATATCGCGGGTAGGTCCTAGGGGGCCTACGTCTATATGAATTTCCAAATCGTACTTGGCGGGAGTAACGGCGCGTCTAAGATCAGGAACAAGCTCTTGCGCAGTCTCAAGAGATAGAAGTGTTTCTGTATAAATTTTGTCGCGAAGAATAGGTTTCATCACAATCTTTTTCTTTTTCCAAAAATATCTTGCTCCCCGGCCTTTCCTATGAATAACTATTGCTGTAACAAAATCAATTTCAGAGTTGCCGTTGGTATTTTTTGCCTGAGAATCAGTCCCAATCACGAGTCTATAAAAACTATCAGGCTCTTGGGATACAAAACTGGAAATTTCCGAAACCATCTTTTCTACACTTAAAGCCCCTATTGAAGGGCTGTAAAATCCATTTTTCACACTTTCCGTCATGCCCAATTATACCTCTTTTGAAGCTTTCGAGGCAAACTTTAACTGAAGCCAAATTTCAGACTCTGAAGATTAAAGAAAGGACCACAACTAAGCCCAAAATCGCAATTAGCGTATATTCAATAACCACTTCGGGATATAAATCCTCATGAAGCATATGATGAACCACTCCCCAGATAACATAAGAAATAGCAGTCGCTGAAGCTACCGCGACTTGTAGAATCCGATCGTTAGGGAAAAACATAAAGATAGCGATAGCTGTCACGAAGATCGAAAAAAGAATCACATAATGCGGTAAGTCTCGTAAAATTCTCTTCATGGTAAGTGTTAATGGTTAATCATTAAAGAATAATTCCGCCTCTTGCAATTAAGAGAATCGTTAGGATCATTCCCATAAAAGATATGTGTGCCAAAGCTCTGCCGCCAATTCTTACAATTCTCTTTCTTGATACAACTATTACATCAATGGCCATAACTAATAAAAGAAATATTACCAGAGCCAAAGAAATTGATTGGGTAGATTTAAACGGAGAGATTGACGCAATTTTTTGCGGTTGGGGATTTGGAGCCGCTAGCGTACTTGCTACTCCTAGTTGAGATTCCCCGGAAGGAGGCTTTACCGACTCGGACTTGGCAATTGGCACAGCAGGTATAGTATCTACATACTTACTGCCAAAAAACTGGACAACAATCGTCGTGTCTACTCCGGCCAGATTGCCTTCAACAACGGCGACTCCGATATCTTTATATTTTGGAGACAGAAGATTCTCTTTGTGTGATGATGAACTCATCCAAGCCTCAACTACGGATTTTGGATCAGAAAAATCCCGAGCCAAGTTCTCTCCGGCATAACGATATTTGTATCCCACGTCAGCAAAGAACTTCCAAGGCTGGTTCCCATCCGGAGAAATATGTGCCCAATATTCTTTAGCTAGCATATCTGTGCCCTTTGCCTGCGCTCCAGATGAAAGATTGGAATTCGCCTCAAGAGGAAGAAGTCCATTGGCAACCCTTTTCTCATTTGTAAGCCTTATTATCTCCTCCGGAGAAATATTTGCAGCATATCCTAAAACCTGCGGGCCAAATCTTGAAACAGACGAAAGAACTACCTGATAAAAAACTAAAAATATTACAAAAAGAGCCAGACTTGAAGAATGTAAAATCTTGGCTTTTTGGTTATTCGACTCTCTTGGAAAAAATAGATGCGCTAAAGACCGGGCAAATCTCATACTACAACCATGTTAGTTTCTATTTAGCTCAGAATCAATGAGTTACTTTATGATCGTTTTTCCCAAGAGAAAAGCCAAAAGGTAAAGAGAGAAGAGGATCAAAACTCCCCAACCAAAGCTAAAATTATTTATTCCCAAAACTTCCGGTTCAGGAGAGGAAGTTGCTTCTGGCGATGGCGATGGGGTTGATTCGGAGGGGACAGGACTTTCGTAAACTGCTTCTTCCTGGGCGTAAACAGTTGACGGAGTCAAATAAATAAATGGAGACAGCGAATTTAAAACCACCAAAAAAGAAGCGGCAATCTTTGAAAGAATATTCAAGTTTGCCGAAGTATATCATATCAACTCAAAAAAAGAAAACGGGGAATTTTTGATGCTTAAGGGCTTAAGGATTGTAGATCTTATATGCACCAGACTTATCTCCTGTGGTAAGCGTTACTTTCTTGACTTCTCCTTTTGCTCCATATCCAAACATGGTTGCGTTTTGATAATTTACGGAATCGTACATATCATCCATTCCGATCCAATGTCCCAACTCGTGAGTCAAGATGTTTTCTGCGTCATATGAATTTGAATCCGCACAGGCATTTGAATTTGCCTATCTATTGTTGTAGTACTGCCAGGGACAAAATTTACTTTTCCTCCGGAAGCAGCCGACCAATCGTTAAATCCGTTTACCGCAATTGTTGAAAGATTTGAGGAACCAATCGACGAGGGAACACTTGCCGAATTTAAATTATATGTCCAGCTAGAGGGCAAATGCCAGTTTGTTGATCCGACAATGTTTGAAGACTCTGGATCAGTCAAACCACAAATTAAACTAGGCGAGGATATCCTCGCCGGCTTTTCTTTGTGGACAAAAACTCGAACCTTAACTCCTTTGACATCGGGATCATCGTAAGTCTCATTTTCTTCGGGAATTTCTTTTCTTTCCTTACCTAAACTTAAGGAGGCCCCGACCAAAAAAGATAGCACTACTAACAAAACTAAAAGTATACTCTATTTGTCAATAGCTTAAATTAACTGAAATCTCTCTGCCAACTTTTTTAAATTTCCCGAGGATTTTGGTAAAACCTTCAGAATAATATACGAACTCAAACTTGCCCCAATTGTATCGAAAACCACATCCCTTACCTTTGGCTCTCTCCCGGGAGTAAAAATCTGATGAAACTCGTCGCTAATTCCATAAATTACTGCCAAAACAATTGAGTAGATAGCCGCTTTTTTCCTCTCGATTCCCGACCCTTTCAGAGCTCTATAAAGTAGTGTTGCGAATACGCCATACTCTAAAATATGTGCTGTCTTTTTCAAAATAAAATCCTGCCAATAAATTTCGGATGTTTTAATCGTTTGAAGGGAAGAAAACAGAAAAATTAAAGCCGCCCATAAAAATGGCGGCAACCAAAGATTTAAGACTTTTGAAGAATTATTCTTTCCCGTTTTCCCCATTCTCTTCATTATACCCAACTTTTCTATTTTTAAACAAACTAAACAAAGCCGTAAAGATTAACGCAACTCCGGAAAAAATTAATATTAATGGTACGATTAGAGTCTTAAACTTATTATCTACAGATCCCTCGGAGGAAGAAGCTTCTTGGGAAGTCGGGCTTTGATCTCCTTCTCTTATTCCCAAAACAATTCCCTCTTGAGTAGCCGAAACTTCTTCTGTCGGTCTTGGAGTCGGGCTGGAAATTCTGGTCGGGGAAGGCGTGGGGGTTTTAGTTGGCGTGGGAGTTGATGTAGGAGTTAGGGAAGGAGTTGGTGTGGATGTGGATGTTGGAGATGGAGCAGGATCTGACGTAGGTAAGGGCGTTGAGGTTGCGCCAGAACTATTTGCACTTCCCGGTGTCCCACCGCTACTGATACTAACTTGCCAGTTAAAAGAATCATTACCAGAACCAGTCACACTTTTTCTTTCTAAAGACTTTCCATCTCCATCCGCTCCCCACGAATTTAAATAAGATACACTATCTACAATCAAACCTAAATTATTAGCTACTGCTACCGTATCTCCAGAATTATCAAATCCCCCACACATAGAAGATGAAGCTACGTGTAATGCCAAAGCATCAAGGTTAATACTAAACTTCTCATACGCTTCCGTTCCACTCCCACCATCCGTTATAATCACGTACTGACCTGCAGTAAGTAAAAATCCAGACGATTGATATGTTTGTCCATCAGATTTCTTAACGTAACCAGCTTGTAATTGGCTATCACAAACTGTCCAATTTTCAAGGCTTGTACTTTCAGTTGTATATAGCTCAATCCACTCATTGTAATTATCATCTCCTTGATTAGGGTTATACATTACTTCATTTATCACCACCTGCGCTAAAATCTTTTGGGGAGAAACCAAAATAAATAATATAACTATTAATAGAGTTTTAAATACTTTGATAAATCGATTCATCGAAGTGAGTTAAAGAACTTTATTGCTTCTCTTTTTCTTTAATTCGTTTCTTAGATAAATCCACCCGCCAGATTTAGAACCTCCCATTGCTCCAATAGAGGCTATCTTTTCTCCCAAGCTTAGAAGAAACCTTTCAATTTGCTTACTCTTCAATATCTGATTAACAACTTCTTTGTAGCCATTTTTGTACTTATAAACAATCGCGTAATCAGCAATGGTCGATGTACTTACTCGAAGCAAATCAGAAATCTCTTGGTAGTTGTAACCCTTGGATATAAAAAGCCCTATTGCAAGCCTTTTTGCCAACATAATCCGCTCAGTCGGAGTAAGAAATTCCTCAAAGAAGACAGCTACTTTTTTCTTTGTATCAAGATTTGCGATTGTTTCTAAAAATACTTCAAATATCTCGTTATAAACGTCTTTTCGTACCGGATATTTAGAAATTTGTGCCATATACTTCGATAAATCGAGTTATCGATATAGTTAATTCTACTGCAGATGCAAATATAAAGTCATTTTGCCACTGGAATGAAATATTCTAACATTGTTGCCAAGTGATGTTGTCCCTCTATAAAAATATGCCACTCCATCCTCAACTGCCCGCACAATCTTATCCGAACTGTCCACAATGTCTATTCCGTGATGGAAACTTTCGTAGGGAGTGTGTCCGTAACACTGCGTTACCTTGGGGTTCGCCATCGGCCACGGCAAATTCCCTGAACCAATTGCACGATCCAACCCATTTTTCTGTTGGACGTCGTCACACGACAAATACTCAAAATGAAAGGTTCTATTTTGCAAAACAGAAATGGGTGATTCGTTTCTGGTTGAATACCAACCAATATTTCCCTTAAAATCCTCGTTATGCTGTGATTCTGTAAGATTATAATACCCAAAATGAAGATGGGGGCCGGTTGAACGGCCGGTATTGCCCATTAAGCCTATCATCTCTCCTTTTTTAACTTCTCTTTTGCCTGTAAATTGTGAATTTGCAAGCGCTTCAAGTTCTAATTGTGCCTCTCTCAAAAGACTCTGATACCTTTTCTCATCATTCCTAGTTACCAATAACAAACTTGCCTTTGCAATTTTCTGGCTATTTAAGTTTGCCTTTTGTTTTTCCAATTGTGCCTGCAACTCTTCCTGAGTCTCTTTTTCTGCCTTATAAGAAGTTTGTGCTTTTTGAAGACGCATAAGTAGATCTCTGTCGGCTTCTTGAATTTTTTGCAAAAAGTTAAATCTTAACGCCGCTTCAGATAGGTCGGATGCCGACAGTAAAAAAATCATCGGATCTCCCAACCTTGCCATCTTGTATGTTTCAACTGCCCTTGAAGAAAATGCCTCAGTTAACTTTCCCAATGACCCCTCCAAGAGATCTATTCTGCCTGTCAAAAGAGATATCTTTTCTTCAATTTGTGAAATCTTAAGCGAAGTTAATTTAATCTGTGCATCAAATTGTGCGATTTGATTAGATAAAGTTTTTGATTGGGCGGAGAGTCGGTCTGTTTCTTTTTGATACCTATCTATTTCTTGTTGAATTTCCTCTAATGTTTTTGATTCAACTGAACTTGTAAAATACCCTAAGCCCAGAAATACAAAGAAGAGAACCGAAAGAAGAACTAATAGTTTTTTGAAAAGATTCATTTCTCACGTCTTGCCCGAGAAATTGCAAGCAAACTCCCAACAAAAGCCAGTGTTAAAGCAATAATAATTTCACCGGCCAGAAAAATTCCAAAAAGAGAAAGAAAGTTTGGTATTCCTTTTGGAATCGTTGGAATATCACCAAAATAAGAAACTATCGAAGGCGCTAGGTATAGAACTGACACCAAAGCAGTTGTCCATCCAACCAAAACCCCTGCCAAGCTATAAAGCGCCGACTCTATTAAAATTGGGTTTCTGATAAAACTCGGGGTTGCGCCTATTAGATTAAGTATCTCAACTTCAGACTTTCTTGTTGATATTCTCATTCCGATTACTACTAATAGTACAAAAAACGAAGTTGTGCCCAGTACTGCTACCAACGCTATTCCTCCAAGCCTTAAATACCAAGTAACGCGTCTTAATCTGGAAATAACATCCTCAAGTTTTGTCTCTCCTCCCAAACTTGCAGTAAAACCTACCTCGGAAACAATTGGTTCTTTTTTAACCTGTTCTACCAGCTGGTTCGCAAAAGACAAATTCCTTAAGGAAAACTCAAGACTCGCGGGAAAAATTGAAGGATTTACAAGCTCCGATAAAAGAGGATTTCCCGAAGTTGCTTTCTTATAAATCCCTAACGCTTCTTCTTTTGTCACATATTTAACTTCCTTAACTTTAGGATCATTTGTGAGACTATTCTGTAACACCGCGATCTCGTCTGCCTTGGCACTATCTTTTAAAAAAGCAATAACTTGCGGTCTGGTCTCAAAGTAATTTAAAACCTGACTTGAGGAATAAACAAGAAGTGCCAAAATTGTGGAAGCAAAAAAGGTTAATCCTAAAACTAAAACTGCTGCAAGCGCTTGAAAAGGCGAGCGTCTTATATAATCAAATGCGGTTTTAAAGTGAATGTTCATTTTCCAGTCTTTCCTTCTTTTAATTCTATAACTCTTTTACCCAGTTTAGAAATTATTTCTTTATTGTGAGTTGCCATTATGATAGTTTTTCCTTCTTTTTTAATTTTTTCGAAAAGATCCATCATTGAATCTGCCGTTTCCCAGTCCAGGTTTCCGGTAGGCTCATCTGCCAAAATAAGTTTTGGGTTAACAATCAAAGCTCTCGCCAAAGAAACTCTTTGAAGTTCTCCCCCGGAAAGTTGTGCCGGAAAAAGATCGGATCGGCTTGAAAGTCCGACAAGATTAAGTACATGTTTCACTCTTTCTGCCCATTTTTCCTGAGGCAAATCAATAACTGCCAAAGCAACGTCGACATTTTCTCTCACGGTTCTTTCGGGAATAACTTTGAAGTCCTGGAAAACGACGCCTATTTTTTGCCTATATTTTGGAATTTCACCCTTTCCCAATTTGGATATATCTTTACCGCCAAAAAGTATCTGTCCCGTGTCGGGCAATAGTTCGTGTAAGATAAGCCGCAAAATTGTTGTTTTTCCTGCTCCTGAAGCTCCGGTTATAAAAACAAATTCTCCCTCTTTGACTTCAAAAGAAATATCCAGAAGTGCCTTTATATTACCAAAAAATTTTGAAACCTTTTTAAATTCAATTAGAGCAGTCATTACTTAAGAAGATTAGCAAATGAAAACGAAGAAAACCAGGGCAAAGTACTTTCACTCGATCACTTTAACCTTACCAACATCCATAAGCCAACCGGCTTTCTTGCCTTTTGTCGTTTCTCCCCAAACCACTACTTTTTTGCCTATAAAATTCTGAAGATCAATTACGGTTGAGGTTAAGTATACGTTTTGTGAAGGCCCACCCGTTCTTTCCAGATGATGCGTTCCTTCGCCGCTTATCCCGCCTTCGACAAGTGTTCCTTCGGCAGAATCTCTGAACGTTTTATCGTCAACTATTCCGACCTCGCCGGATCCTACTTTTGCTGCTGAGCCGGCTTTACTGCCCAATACCGAACTTTTGCCCGTTAAAATCCATCCGCTTCCTACCCCCGCCAAAACCAAAACACCTACAATTAAAACTGTTTTAAGAAAGTCCTTATTTTTTATAAAAGAAACTTTCTTGACCAACGAGTCAACACTGGGCGTCTGGGGAATTACCGGCTGTGAAGTGTTTGTACCTTCCATATTGGGTCCAATATAGCACCTTATATTACGTCTAGCAAGTAGCACTACATCTTAAGTTCAGCCTCGATAAACTCGTCCAGTTCCCCATCCAAAACTCCTTCGGTATTTCCCGTTTCAACGTTTGTTCTTAAATCTTTAACCATTTTATAGGGATGCAGAACATATGAGCGGATCTGTGTTCCCCAAGAAGCCATGGTTCTTCCGCCCTTCAGCTCCTTTCTCTCGCTTGCCAACTCACTTTCCTTAAGGTGCCAAAGTTTGGATTTAAGAAGACTCAGGGCGTTTTTTCTGTTTTGCTCCTGGAAGCGCTCTGATTGAGCAGAAACGGTAATCCCTGTGGGTTTATGAATAATCCTGACTGCGGTTGAAACCTTTTGGACGTTTTGCCCTCCTTTTGAAGAACTTCTAAAAAACTGCAATTCTACATCTTCGTCCTTTATCTCAGTATCCGGCAAATCTACTTCTTCAAATTCCGGCAAGATTTCGACGAGGGCAAAAGAAGTCTGTCTTAATTTATCAGCATTAAAAGGCGATTGTCGAACAAGTCTATGCGTTCCGGCCTCTTTTTTTAGATATCCGTAAGAATATGTCCCGGAAACTTTAAAAGTAACACTTTTTATTCCTGCTTCCTCTCCCTCAGTCATGTCTAGTACATCCGTTTTCCACCCTCTTCTTTCGCAAAACCGGTGGTACATACGAAATAGCATGCTTGCCCAATCCATGGCTTCGACTCCGCCTTGCCCTGCGTGGATTGAAACTATGGCATTTTTGGCATCATACGGTTCGGAAAGAAATGAGGCCAGTTCAAATTTCTTTAAATCTTTTTCGATTTGATTAACTTCCTTCGTAAACTCCTCAGAAAATTCTTCGTCTTTGGAAAATTCTTCAAGAGTGTTAATTTGACTTTGCAAATTCTCAAACTCGTCAATTTCTCTTTTTAAGTCCGAAAACTCTCGCATTAGCCTCTTTGCATTTTCCGGGTCATTCCAAAGATCAGGGTCGGTAGTTTTTGCCTCCGTCGAAAGTAACTCCGTTTTTTTTACTTCCAAGCTAAAGTTTTTGTCAATACCGGAGAATCTTTCTGTGAGTTCTTTTATCCTTTCCTTAAAATCCTGCATGCGTAAAGTATACCATTACGGAGCGCAAATGAGGGCTTTTACTTTTTTGGCATCGGTCGGGGTAAGTGTTTGAAATTTTTCAATGAAGCTCCCAAAAGATGTTTTTATTACGGACTCCTTTGCGTTTGATTGTGGGATCTGATTTGTTACTCCCAAAACATCAGCCAGTTTAGATCTTCCAATATCAATTGCGTTTACAATTGGTTTAGGAGCGTTTTTCCACCCTAAAACTTCAGTTAAAGCCGTCCTTCCACCAACAATAAGAAAACCCTCTAAAATAAGAGCCATTAAAAATCCAAAGAAAAAACCAAAAAGTGCACCTTTAATTGACCAATCAAGCATGTGGCGTCTTAAGGAAGCAAGAGAAATTAAAAGTAAAAAAAGAAGGGCAATGATTGCTCCGGCTTGTAAGTATGAAGGAGAGAAGGAATAGGACCCGAAGTTAAAGTTAAATTTACCGAATAAAGCTTGGACAGCATTCATACCTTAATAATAGCATCACTGGACTACTTCTTCCTCTTCAACTACATCGCCAGATGAGGGGGTACCCGAAGAGTTTGAGGATTCGGTTAGGCTAAACGTTGATGCAATTTTGTTTTGGGCATCTTCCCAAAAACCAGTATCTTTCGGCCCGCCTTGACTCTGTGAGGCAGGCCCTTCAACTAGATACAGAATTCCTCCGTCTATTGCTACTGTTAAAAGTTTAGAGCTTGTCGAGTATTGTTTAGCGGAAAGTCCAGCCAAAGTCGTTGCGCCAACCAACGACGCTTCTTTTACCCCCGAGGTTGACTTTATCCATTCATCGGCTGTTTTGGCCGTTGTGTCAATAACGGTAATTTTTATCTCTCCTCCGGTCTTAGTTAAAGATAAAACCGAATAGGAAGAATCGTCATTTGGGGTTACATCTTTTACTTTTATCGACTTCGGGTATTCAAAAGAAAAACCTGCGTTGTCTTTGTATACTAAGGTTGCTTCTGTCGATTTTTCTGATGTATCCGACTGGCCGGTATTTTTAACCTGACTTCCGGTTTTTGATTTGAAAAGAAAATAAGAAGTCGCCCCACCCAAAATAATGATCCCCATAACTACTAAAATAATAAGTATTTGCTTCTTTGACATGGTCTAATCTTCACTATATCATGAATTAAGTCCATGAGAAAACTAGTCTTTTTAATTACCCTACTTTTTACTTTTTCATTACTATTTCCTAAGGGAGCGGAAGCAAAAAAGACACTACCAACAAGATCCGCAAAATCAAAAATAGCCTCTACAACCGGAAAAGTTGCAGTTTCGGCAAGATTCAGAAAAGACAGACGGGCAATTGTTGTATCTTTTGCAAATCTTGGTTCTGCATCTTCGGTTTCCTATATGTTAAGTTACGACACGCGGGGAACTTCACAAGGCGCCTCGGGAACAATAAGGCCAACTTCAGAAACCTCAATAACACGCGAACTTCTTTTCGGGACATGCTCACACGGAGTTTGCCGATATGATAGCGGAATTACTAATGCGAAATTTGTTGTAACTTCAAAATTAAATAGCGGAAAAACGATCGTCAAGACTTTCAGATTGAAAGTTTAGATTATCCAGGTGGAAAGGTTGGAGAAGCAGACGGTGATGCGCTGGGTGTTGGTGTCGCTGTTGGTGAAGGCTTTGGAGTCTGTCCCTTTCTAAGTCCGGTCACTACTTCAACACTTTTTCCACTCAATATTCCTGTTTTGGTTTGTACATCTTTATAAATATCGTTTAAATTTACAGTTATTTCATCGATTGCCGATTGTGCCAGACTTTGATCGAAAATAACAATTGTTGTGTCAACGTCAGTTCTTTCCTTATTTCCAACCGTTATGGATGTGTAACCCAAACCCTTTAGCTTGCCTTGCAAATAAGCCGCCTCACCTGAGATAGAAGTACCATTTAGTACCTCTATTTTTATTTTCGTCTTATCAATCGGCTCAGCCGTTGGGGTTGGGGTTGGGGTTGAAGGTGAATTAAACTCAACCGACCCGGTTGTTTCAGGAGGAATAGTTTCTTGAGAAATTCGTAATTTCCTTACTATAAAAAATCCGCCTATCAACGCGAGTAAAAGTAGGAATACTAAAAGCATTACCGAGCTCTTATTCGAGGATTTGGGTCCTGGGCTATAATTTGAAAAAGATTGCGGTTCTTCTTTCGTCTCTTCCACGACTTCTTGCTGCGTCTCACCTTCTACTTTTGTATTCTCTTCCATGTGGCCGCAAGTATAGACATACCAAAACCTTTTTGTCAATTATCATTTTAGCCACGCTTTCTTTAGTTGAACTAAATCGTCATTTAAGATTAACTCTCTAATTCGTTTCATTAAATTTCTTCTGAAGTTAGAAGAAGTCACTTTTTTTAAATTATCACTCGACCTTTAGAAGTTCTACTTCGAAGATTAAAGTTGCGTTGGGGCCAATTACGCCACCCGCACCGTTTTCCCCGTAACCCAAATCAGGTGGAATCGTGAGCCGGCGCTTTCCGCCAACTTTCATTCCGGATACTCCCAAATCCCATCCTTTTATAACCTCGCCGACGCCTAAATTAAAGCTAAATGGTTGCTTTCTGTCATAAGAACTGTCAAATTTGGTTCCATTCTCAAGGGTTCCCAAATAATCAACAGTTACCTTTTTGCCGGATACTGCTTCCTCTCCCGTACCAATCTTTATATCTTCGATTTTTAATTGATTCATATCTTTTTCCTTCTCTTGATTAATGATATCAGACGGGGAACTTTGCGTCTCAATTAATGACGGATTAATTTCTTTTTTGTTTCCATCCTTCAAAAAAATAAAGGCAATTAAGGCTACGAAAATTAAAATAACTATTATCAAGACAATTTTGACTTTTGACATGCTGAAATATTTTAGCACTCTTTCAATTTGTAAAAAGATGGTAAAACTTATCATTTTCATCGTGTCCGGTTCTTGAAAGAAGGGTTGCGTTATATCCGAAGGCTGCTTCGTCAACGGTCAAGCCGGGAGGAGTATTAAGAATTCTATAAGAAAAAAATAAGGCCAGGGCGATTAAAACGATGCCCGCCAGAAAAATTTTCTTTAAAGTTTTATTCATTTCTTACTCTTCCGCCTCTGCTGGAAAATGCCAGTTAAATGGGGTACTGCACAGCATGGATCTAAATTATCCAATCTCATCCTGTTTGATCAATTATGTCAAAAATCCGTTGTCGCTCCTTGATATCCTCAATTTTTGGACCAATTACTTCTTTAATTGCTGCTTTGGGATCAACTGTATGATTCATAATTGCAGCTACCCTTGTCGTTGCCCTAAGAGAGAACGGAAAATCAACCTGCTCTAAGCTTCTGCCACTTTGATAAGCATCGAAGGCTTCTCTGATTTTGTTGGCAACTTTTACGACAATAAGTAGACGCTTTACCGCATCCTCTCGCTCCGCAGTTTTGAACTGTTCTCCCCCTTTACCTTGCTCTTTATTTACTACCAAATTCCAGAGCGAAACAAATTCCGTTTGATTAAGCGCTTTAAGTGGTTCCATCATCTTGGCTGCCATTTCTGCCTCGTCCGAGCGATACCTCACTTGATTCTGGCTACCCGTTTCCTGCAAAGGTGGATAGCCATACAGTAAAATATCAGCTCTGTCTTTGACCTCTGGTGATAACTTTTTGGTTCCAATATAACGAGTAGGATTCATGTCTCCAACAAACAAAACGCTTGGATGGGCACGAATTTGTTGTTTTCGATTGCCCTCTGTAACGAAAACCGAACGACGATAATCAAAAAGGGAGTTGAGCAATTTGAGGACTTCCGGTGGTAATGTATTAATTTCAGTGAAGTCAATCATTGTCCCTGGCCTTTGTATACCATTAATGAGTTGAGAGGGAATCTTTACAGTTCCTGTCTTGGGGTCAAACCAATATTCATAGATCAAATCCTGCCTTTCCATGGAAAAGTTACATGGAATCGTAACAATTTCCTCGTTAGTAAAATGGCCGAACATGTCCCAAAGAACATTTTTGCCTGCGCCAGCTTCACTCTCAACGACCAAAATCCCATCCTGCATCTCTAATTGTAATTTGGCTCTCTTGGCAATCCTGCCATGCATTTCTCGCATGTATTGAGTGTAAACCCATTTTTCATTCCAAGTCGGGACTGTCCTTTCTTGGGCCGCAAAAAACGCTCGAGCTTCAGGAGTAGTCAAAGAAATTACTTGCTCAGTAGTAGGATCAGTTAAGGATAGGGGAATGGACCCTAATCTATCAGGAACAAATTCTCGGCCGCTAGTGTCCGCATAGACTAAATGACCAAATTGACTGCCTGGAGACAAGGGGACAATTTTTGGTGCCCAAGCAGCTTTAGACTGGGCAAAAACAGGAAATTTTTCCCCTGCAAAATCAACCTCGCCTGCTTTTTGTAATACTCCTGCACTTTTAGCAATACGAAGATTCGTGGTTGCCTTAGCTAATAATGCCTCTAGTTTAGTCTCCTCTTCTTGCCTCAATTCTGACGGGAGTGAGAGAATTTTTGCTCGCAGTTGAATAAGTTGGGGACTTCTTCTCAGCCTTTCCAAATCCGCATTTGATGCTACCGTTTCTATAATTCTTGTTTCAAATTCACTGACGCCCTGACGGATAATGTCAACTTCGCCGACCAATTTCGTCCTTTTCGCTTCTTCTGCTAGTACCGCAGACTGCCTGATTTGTTCTCGTTTAGAGTTTATTACTCCTGATAATTTTTGCTGCCACTCAGCTGCTGCCTTAGGATCTTTAATGAAAAAGGTAAGTTGATCAAACTTGAGAATTGCTTCGTGGCCTGAGAGGTCAGAAAGCTCATCGAGAGAGCCCGCCCTGTCAATTAACGCTTGTACGCGGGTTAACTCTCCAGGAAGAATTGAGGTGATTTGTGCTTGATAATGCTCAACTACCGTATCTCTTTTCTGTTTTAATGCTTGGATTCTTTCATCTATTTCCCTTCTCTTCTCCGGATCAATAATATTGGCCTTCCCTCTTTCTAACTCCAATTCTGTTACTTTAGCATCCAAATTGGCCGCTTGGTCGACAGTTTTTATATCTTTCCCCAAAGTTTCGACCCGACTAATTGCCTGGGCAAGTCCCTCGACTTGAATGGCAGAAATTCTGCCACCGATATCAGCCTCCATTTTATTAAAGCTCTGGGGGTAGTCTATAAATCGTGAATCCTGTTTGAGTCTTTCTATATCTGAGGAGACCAGAGCCAATTCATTAGGAGTTTTAGCCTTATTAATTCTCTCACCAAATAGCTTCTGTAACTGGGCTTCAAGTGCTTTATTCACGTCTATTTCAGTAAATTTACGCGGGGTTCTGGCTTGCGCGGTGTCTACAGTCAAGTTCCCGGCTGCTTCTATCAGTTGACGTAATCTTTCCTCATGCTGTCTTTTAACTGCTTCAACACCCCCAGGTGGAATACCTGCAAAGTTGGTCTGAACCAGGCGGACTCGATTTTGATCGTCTGAAAAATAGATCTGTCCATCAGGCGCTACCGTCATATCTCCACCGACTCCATCGATTTCCTTTACTTTTTTACCCGAAGCTTTGTCAACGATTACCAATTTGCCTGAGGTTTCACTTGGGTCTTTTTTAACTGTCAGAACAAAAAAATTGCCATTTGGTTCTAATGCAAAGTCTGTCGGTCTACCTCCTAAATCTTCCATGGGGACTGGCCGAACGTCTGGATTTCGGCTTTTGACAGAAGAAATGTTTATCGTTTGAACTTTCCCGGTGGCTTGATCCAAAACATAGATCAGTTCAGGATCGTTGGGGTTATAAGAAGCCTCTTGAGTCAATTGTCTATAAAGAACTTCCTTAGTTTTCGGATCGGTAATTGTTAATAAGCCCTGATAATCCCGTTTCATTTCGACATCGTATTTTGTAATACTTATTGTTTGTTCTCGTGGTGTTGCTAGTTGTGGGGGAATGTCGCTAATAGATAATATGCCATCCCCTCCCATTATCTTTGAATCGATTAGTGAACGATATCTCCACTTACCCGGTGAAACAATCTGACCTTTGTTGGCAACTTCAGCAATAATTGGTTTTCCAGCAACCACTATTCTGATGAAATTCCCATCAGGAGAGATCTCAAGATGAGGGTCTACGGTTAAGAGAGGAGTTGTTCCAAAAACAGTTTTGGGCGATTGAGCCAATCCACTTCTTAGCTTACTCATTTCTATATACAGTTTTTCATCACTTTTTTCTACTATGTTGTGAGTGATTTGCTTGGCAAGTTCAAATACTTTACTAGCCAACTCTAACCCTATCGGTTCAGATAGATCTTGACAGTACTTCTTTGGAAATTCATCAAAACGTACCCAATTGCCGCCTTTTTTTGTGGATAATTCAGCAATATCCTCCAGTGTTAGTGCTCGATAAAAAGGTAGAATAACTTTGTCTCCTTGATTGTCATAAATGTCAATAACGTAGCCGTTAGGTTCGCCCCGAACAACAAATGTATAACCCCGCGCGGCTGTAATACTTTCAATTCTAGTTGTGGAATTGTCTTTAAGTATTTCTGGTGGTTGGAGTTCGGCTTGAACGAACGATCCCAAACCACTTTCGGCAGGTACGGGCCTGAGAGCGTCCCCCATTTGTCCAGTAATTCGTTCTGATGCAAGTGGTTCTGTCATTTTATCCGATAATAAAAGCTTCAAATCTGTCTCATTCTTGAGACATATAAAAGTGTGTTTCGCAAAACCTGGAATGCTGATTCTGGTAATTGACCGAATGTCTCCGGCACAGCAACATTTTCTTCACCAAAATAGAAAGCCAGATCTCTTTTCAACTGCTCTCTTTGGACAGGATCCTGAGCTAGTGCAAAGGCTTTAAGAATGGTACTTGATTTTCTCGTACCGATGTAATCTTTGAGTTCTTGACCTGTCCTTCCCGCATTAGCTCTACCATCAGAAATGGTGAAAATGGCGCCAAAACTTTCCGGAAAAATCCTCTGCGCTTCACTTGTTTCCTCTAAAGCTTTTGTTATACCGCTATCTAGATCAGTCGATTCACCACTGGCATTAGTCATAGTTACCAGTTTTTTCTTAATCGCATATCTTGGCTCATCGAAAGGTTGTGTAAAGTCCATAATTTGTTCCGTTTGACTGCCAAATAATTTGATAGCGAAAGGCATTTCGTAATGCTTAAAAACTTGGGCAAAGAAAATAGCGGTTTTGATAGCTACCTCCATTTTTTCGCCCGACATACTACTACTGTTATCGATAAGTAGGGTTGCGTAGAGTAAGGCCTCGGGCAAATCTACGACTTCTTTTCTTTTAAGGATTCTATAATCTCCTACCGGTATTCTTTGAGCCGCCGTTCGACTATCCGGTCTACTTCCGGTTATAAAGCGTCCTGTTCTTACTACGCGATACTTTTTGGGAACATACGGGTCGATCATGTCGATGAATCGTCGGGTGTAAGGAAGTATTTCTGCTTCAAGTTGTTGATAACGGCGGTAGTGTTCTAAATCCTGCTCGTCAAATCCTGCTCGTAACATTTCTGTCTTTTCCTGCATCTTCCCCTCTTTACTTCGTCGTTCCGAGTCCCTTGTCTGTTGAGCCTGTGACTCTTTACTAAGACGTTCCATTTCTCCAGTTTCCATTTCTGATAACATTTTTTCGAGCTCAGCCGCTGTTTTTTGACCATTCTTTGGATCTTCCCCCTTAAGATGAGCCTTGTATTCTCCTGTTTTTTGGTCTTTTTCCATCCGAAGAAGTTTTGGGAGCTCTTTATTTAGTGTTTCTGATTGTTTACGGTCAAGTTCCTCCCGAGCTTTGGCCATTAATCTCTGTTTTAAATCTTCTGGTAGTTGTTCGATGGCCTTCTCAAGAGCTGCTTCCTGCTCTGGTGATAGTTCGCCTGGTTGTTGATCCTCTGATCCGCCTTGTTGGCCACCCCTAAGCGATTTTTCAAGTTCTCGCTTCAAGTCTTGAGGCAATTTCTGGGTGGCTTCTCGCCCCGGATTGTTACCGATCTCTTCTCCTGATTGCTGGCCCTTACCTTGACCACGTCTCTCTTGTCCCTGTCCTTGTTGACCTTGGCCTTGGCCTTTCTGCTCCTGCTGGAGGTTTTGCTTTATCTGGTCTTTAGCTTCGTCTTTCTGAGCTTGCGCTTCCAAAACTTTAAAAGTTGGCCAGATTTTTTCTCTGAAGAGTTTGTGATTATCTGCCGGGGTTGCCCCGTAAAAATATTCTTCTAGTGCTGGTTTTATTTGTTCAAAGGCGCTTCTAACTCTTTCATCTTTAAGAGTGGGTAAATTCTCTCCAGTAAGCCAGTAGTAAATGACATTTAATCCTAGTTGGTGGGTAATTGGCTGAGTAGATACATGGGGAATAATTTCTGCCGTGCTGGCTGCGTATCTTGTTTTCATCTGCTGCTCTACTACCGTGGAGTCTTCAATTTCTCGAATATTTACCCAAACATCCTCGGGATAGTTAATTGCCATGGCATAGGTACTAGGCAAAACGCCTTGCTCTTGTGCCCACCTTTGCCCTTCAAGGAATAATCTATAATCTGTATTATTGACATGTCCCACTTCGTGACGAAGTACACCCAGAACTTCATCCTCTGGCTTGGTGGCTACTTCTTTCTCATCATAGTGAATTTGGGTTGGGTGAAATGTTGAGTTTGGTAAGCCGTCCAAGGTGGGTCTTTGACCCATGACATATTTCTCTACTTCCTCTAAATGTTCGTTGTCTAAACCCGCAGACCAACCCCCGTGTTCTGAAGGAACAACGGTGAGACTATAAGTTCTAGAAAATACCCGTGCTATCCAAGCCATTTTCTGCTTCCGCTCGGCAACCATTTCCGAAGTCAAAGCCTCCTCTGATCTACTAAGGGCTGATCCAGTCACTTGCACGTTTTTATCTATTAACTCGGTCATCAGTTCAGATACTCCTTACATAGATTCATATTACCAATTAGCCAGTCCGTAAACAACGAATGATTTTCTGTTACCAAACAAAACTGAAACCTTTGTAATTGAGGTTACTGACATTTCTTGAACTATTTGTAAATTTCTCTTCTGTGACCAACTCGGAGAATAATGATATTTTTACCACCAATGTCGAAAATTACTCTGTAATTTCCAGCTCGAAAGCGATATGTTCCTAATCGAGGATCTGTCAGCTTTTTGGAATACTTGAAAGGGCTCAGAGAAAGAAATTCTAACCTCTTTTTTATTTTCTTTCTGGCAACTCTGTCCAGTTTCTTAATATCCCTTACCGCAGATTTTGTATAAAGAAGATTGTAAACCATTAGATCTCACCAAAAACTTGGGAGTGCGAAAGAATATCGCCTTTTTTATATTCCTCCCTGGCTTTTTTAATGCTTGCAATATATTTTTTATTGGAGAAAGCCAAAAGATCTTCGAAAAAATCTATATTAACCAAGGCAGAAGTTATCCTTCCTTTGCGAGACACGAGAAGAAAATCTTTCTTGGATGAAACTTCCTTGATCGCATCCGCTAAATTATTCCTAAGCGTCGCAGAACTTACAACATTCATGTCAGTTTCTATTGTACATCTAAAGTGTACGATATCAAGACAACAGTTCCGGTAACGACATTTTTTGCTTATCCGCCTCTGCTGGAAAATGCTATACGAATAGGGAACCACACAGTTAGCTCGCTTACTGCTTGCCCCTTCTAAACTTATTGTTGAAAATAATTATTAATTGCGAATTGAAGCTGTCCCATATAAAGACGCTTAAAGTTATATAAATTGTTGGTTTCATAGAAAACAACCATAGCACTTCGATATTCGTTAACATCAATATTTCGATAAGATAATGGAAAATAATCGTAAGCCATTAAAACTGCATTTGAAAGCATGCGTGAAGTCCTTTTATTTCCATCAGCAAATGGCTGGATATATGCGATCATTATCGCCAATATCAATGCCTTTTCAGGTGAATATTCAGTTTTATTTACACGTTCAATTAATTGCCTTAGTACGTTTTCGATCTGATGTTTATCAGATAATGGCTCATACTGCGTCCCGGAAATCTTCACCTTTTGCGATCTAACTCCAGAAGTTATTAGACCTTTCGTTAACACTTGGTGTAACTGAATAATATCGGCAAAATCTAATTTTTTAAATGAATCCTTTTTATCTAAGATCACTTCAAATGCTTTTTTGTGGTTTAAAATCATCACAGCCTCTTCATCTGAATGTCCATGGGCCTTGATATTCTGTTTAATCAAGGTTTCCGTTTCGATTAAAGTATATGTGTTTCCTTCAATTTGTGATGATTTCCATGAGAGTTCAATGATAAATCTCTCAAGTTCTCTTTTATAAATTGATGGATCTAATTTGTTCCCCGCCTCTTTAAAGATTTTTTTGCTTCTTTCCCATAGGTTAATCTCATCCGGTGAATATAAATTATTTAGACGAGAAAACACATTATTGTTAAATTTTTTGCTAATAATCCTAGCTTCAATTTCCGTTTTAAAATAATCATCTAGGTCAAGATATGTAAGCAGGGAGTTTGTTTCAACCAACCCGTAAATAGTATTTTTCCCCTTCCCCGACATTTCAACAAGATTTAAATCAATAAGGCGATTAAGGTCCCGAATAAAAGTGATCCTCGAAATACTTTCGTCAGGTGAAATTTGGCTGGCCAAAACAAGACGGGATATGCTACCCGCCTCTTTTAAGATCTTGAGAATTTTCTTCTGGCGATCGTTAAGATTCGTATCATTCATACTCTTTAATCGTATCATAAATGATACGAATAGTGAACACTCCGAAGAGCTCGGCGAATGGAACTCAATGTACACCTCGGAGGTGTACTAGCTTGGCACCTAAGGAATTACCGGATAGTGACAACGTTTCCACTTCTTCCCGGACCCACAGGGACAGGGGTCGTTGCGACCCAACTTTTTTTTATTTGATGTTGATTGTTGGTTGTTGGTTGTTGGTTGTTTGAAGGCGGGCTCGCCAGTTACTAAAGCTTCTTCAGCCCCACCAGCAAGGCCAGTCATGTCGGTTGTATCAATATTTTCTCGGACTTTCTCAAGCGGGATTTCTGGTGCCGGAGCAACTCCGATTCTAAAGAGTCTTTGACAAAGCTCCTCATCAATTCGACCGAACAAATTTTCAAAAAGGGCATATGCCTCGTTTTTAAATTCAACTAACGGATTCCGCTGGCCAACACGTCTTAATTCAACCGCTTCTCTCAAGTCATCAATGTGGTCAATATGATCAATCCAAAGGTGGTCAATTGACCCAAGATATGCGTATTTTTCAACCTGTCTCATCGCACCCTCACCAACTTGCTTTTCTCTTGACGCATAAACATCTGCCAGGACTTTATTCAAAAATTCTTTGATCTCATCTTTGCTTTTGAGATTTGCCTGCCCGACGGCAAGGCGGGAGATTTGAGATTTGAGATTTTTTATCGATTCATCATCAAAAGGAACAACCTCCAAAAATCCTGCGAGAACTCGTTCATAATCAATAGTTTTATCTTCCTGTAAAGATGCGCTCAAAGTTTTTTCTATCTGACTTAACAGTTTTCCATTTACTTCCTCTTTAATGTTCGAAGACTCAAGTATCCTTTTCCTTAATCCGTAAATAATTTCTCTGTGTTGATTTGTTACGTCGTCAAATTCAACCAGTCTTTTCCTCATATCAAAATTAAATCCTTCAACTTTAACCTGCGCCTGCTCGATTGCCCGCGAAACTAATTTATTTTCAATGGGTTGATCTTCCGGAATTTTAAGAGCTCCCATCAAAGATGCTATTTGTTCTCCTCCAAAAATCCGCATTAGATCATCCTCAAGTGAGAGATAGAATCGGGAAGAACCCGGATCTCCCTGACGGCCTGATCTGCCTCTTAATTGGTTATCAATTCGTCTTGATTCATGCCTTTCGGTTCCAATTACATGGAGGCCTCCCGCTTTAATAACTGCGTCGTGGACCACCTGCCATTTTTTATAAGCAGGGGTTTTTTCATAGACTTCTCTATCCATTCCGGGAGTCATGTCTGAGGGACTCCCTCCGAGAATAATGTCAACTCCACGGCCTGCCATATTTGTTGCAACAGTTACGGCCCCCGGCCTGCCTGCATCAGCAATAATCGTCGCTTCTTTTTCATGGTTTTTAGCATTAAGTACGTTGTGAGGAATTTTTCTTCTTTTTAGATATTCTGAAACGATCTCATTTTTTTCAATCGAGACAGTTCCAACCAAAACCGGCTGGCCCTTTTTGTGTTTCTCCTCGATTTCGTCAATTATTGCAGTGTATTTCCCTCTTAAAGTTTTATAGATTGAATCGGAATTATCGATCCTTATCATTTGTCTGTGCGTTGGAACAACTACAACGTCTAATTTATAAATTTTCCTGAATTCTTCGGCCTCTGTTGCTGCCGTTCCCGTCATTCCTGATAAAGTTTCGTAGAGCCTAAAGTAATTCTGAAAAGAAATCGTTGCGAGTGTTTTTGATTCTTGTTGGATAGGGATTTCTTCTTTTGCCTCAACCGCTTGGTGAAGTCCATCGCTCCAGCGCCTGCCGATCATAAGTCGTCCCGTAAATTCGTCGACTATCATTACCTGATTATCTTTGACAACATAATCACGATCTTTCAAAAAAAGCGTCCTTGCGCGAAGGGCATTTTCAATATGGTGGATTGATTCAAAATCTTTCTCATACAGATTGGTAACTCCCAGAATTTTTTCGACTTTGGAGATTCCGTGTTCGGTTAAAGAAGCGCTTTTTACTTTTTCGTCGACTTTATAATCGGTATCCGGATTGAGTTTTTCAACAATTTTTGCGAACTTGTAATATTTCTCCGTCGGCTCTGTATCCGGCATTGAAATGATAAGCGGCGTTCTTGCTTCGTCAATCAATACAGAGTCAACTTCGTCAACAATGGCAAAATAGTGGCCCCTTTGACTCATTTCGGGTATGGAACTAACCATGTTGTCACGCAGATAATCAAAACCAAACTCATTGTTTGTCCCGTAAGTAACATCGGCCTCATAAGCTAATTTTCTTTCAACTGGTTTTAGATGTGAAAGTCTCTCGTCTCCATGGCTGGTATCAACATATTCGGGATCATAAACAAACGATTTTCCTTCCTGGACAATCGAACCTGTCGAGAGACCTAAAAGGTGAAAAATTGGTGCGTTCCAACCGGCATCACGGCGGGCTAGATAATCATTAACCGTAACCAAATGAACTCCACGACCTGAAAGCGCCCTAAGATAAAGCGCGGGAACTGCTGAAAGAGTTTTTCCTTCTCCGGTTTTCTGTTCGGCAATTTTCCCTTCAAACAGAGAAACCCCCGCCATAAGTTGGACGTCATAATGTCTAAGTCCAATCGCGCGATATGAAGCCTCCCGGACCAAAGCATAAGCCTCCGGTAAAATGTCTTCTAAACTTTTACCCTTAGTCAGTTCTTCCTTGAAGAATTCTGTTTTTTTTGCAAAATCTTTGTCTTTTAACTTTTTAATTTTGGGTTCAAACTCGTTTATTTGATCAACGATTTTTCTTAATCGATCGACTTCTCTTTGGTTAATGTCAAGGAGTTTGGAAAAAATATTAAACATATAATTATCTCTCTATACCAAATATACCTTTGTTTGCATCTTAGAATAGCATGTTTTATCAGCTCAATTCTTGCATATAAACATCACATTAGCCTCTGGGTAAAATATTTCAACCTCTCCGAATACCTTTTTTAGCTTATTTCCAAATTTAACCGCTTCTACCCTTTTCCTATCAAAATAAAGCCTATTGAAAACCGCAATACCGCCACCAGACAACAGTTTAAGTATAAATCTAAGAAAAAAGTCTGTAGTAAACTTCTCCGGCACTCCGTATCCGACATAGAGGTCCATTAAAATTAGATCATATTTTTGAGTTTTAACATTTGAGACTTGAGTTACGAACTCATAAGCATCCTGTATTTTTATATCAACGTCTATATTGCCTAACCCCAAGTATTTTTTGCCTAGTCCTATCATGATCGGGTCAATCTCGACACCTGTAATTTTTGCATCGGGCTCGCCTCGTGAAGCGGGCCAAAGTTTTCTAACAATTTTCGCAGCTGTTCCACCCCCCAAGCCCAAGATAAGTGAGTTATGAATTATGAATTTGGAATTATGAATTTTCTTGAGAGTTTTTCGCCAGATTTCTTCCACAACTCCTCCAGATTGGGTAAGATTGTCAACCTGGATATACGTCCCAAAAGCTAAACTTCTTACTACTCTTATTCTTCCATTAATGGGTGAGTCAACTTCCTCCAAAATTTTCGTCCCCAAAACAAAGTCCATGGATCAATTATATATGTAAATTTTGTGTCAGGTGTTATAATGCCACCCTAATGAGAGAAGAAAGGAAAACAAGCGGTCCTATTGAAGCGGGAAGGTATAGATTTTTCTGCGCCAGACTCGCTACCTGCCAAGTTTTTTTGAACGAACGATTAGAACAAAGAAGGTTTGTCAGAAAAGTTGGAAGTCCGGCTCCCGAATGGATAGAAAAAGATATTAAGAACCTTTTCAAACTTAAAAGAGATCTAAATCGGGAAAGAAGAAAAATCGAGAGGAACCTCGGGATTTCTAGGTGACTTCTTTACTTCGGATTTTGTTTGGATGTAAAATGACCGGATATGGTTTCTATTCCATTACCAGAGGTTTTACGGCCCAAAAAATTATCCCAGTTTGTTGGGCAGGAAAATTTAGTGGGAAAAAACGGCATCATTAGCAGGTTGCTAAGTAACCAAATAATCAATGCTTACTTCCCTTCTCTCATCTTCTGGGGCCCGCCAGGGTCAGGTAAAACAACGCTGGCAAAAATAATTGCCAATACCTTAAAAAGGGAATTCTTTGAATTTTCGGCGGTTTCGGTTTCAATAAAAGATATTCAAAAGGTTATGACTGTGGGGAATCTTTTTCCGCCTGTAATTTTGATTGATGAAATTCATAGATTTAATAAAGCCCAGCAAGATAAACTTCTTCCCTTTGTAGAACGCGGTGATATAACTTTAATTGGAGCAACAACAGAAAATCCATCCTTTGAGGTCATTGGTCCGCTTTTATCCCGCACTCGCGTACTCATCCTAAATCAACTTACCCAAAAAGAACTCAGGAAGATTATTAAAAGAGCAGAAAAACATCTTAAAGTTAAACTTGACAAAAAAGCACAAGAATTTTTAATTGAATCATCTAATGGTGACGCCCGAGTTCTTCTGAATGTTCTCGAAATCGCTCATAACTTAAATACTAAATACAAAATACTAAATACTAAACATATCGAACAGGCACTTCAAAGAAGACAATTAACTTTCGACAAACAGGGTGAAGAATTTTACAACGTAATTAGCGCATTTATCAAATCAATGCGGGCAAGCGATGTCGACGCCGCGCTTTACTATCTCGCCAGAATGGTTGAGGCCGGCCAGGACCCTTTATACATTGCAAGGAGAATGGTAGTGTTTGCCAGTGAGGATGTTGCCTCCCCCACCGCTTTAGTAGTAGCAAATGCAGTGTTCCAAGCTTGCAATACGATTGGTTATCCAGAGTGCCAAGAGAACCTAGCGGCAGGGACAGTTTATTTGGCTACAGCAAAGAAGGATAGGAGTGCTTACGAGGCCTACATGAGAGCCCTAGAGGATGTTAAAAGGTTCGGAAACCTCCCTATTCCACTCCAAATCCGCAATCCGGTTACAAAATTAATGGAAGAAATCGGCTATGGAAAAGGCTACGAAAAGTACGATAAAACCAGTTATTTGCCCGAAAAATTAAGAGGTAAGAAGTATTTTAGAAACTAGCAACTAGATTCTAGTTCCTATTCTGTCTTTCCCAACCCACTTTTGAAAAACTTGATTTCGGCAATTGACAACCTTGTTCCCACGATATTAAATCAAAATATGATCACCAACACTGATATTGAGTTACTCAAAGATACCTTTGCTACCAAAGAAGATCTTCAGCAGATGAAAAGCGATCTTTTAGATAAACTCGATTCTGTTTTAAAAGAAATTCTTGCATCTAGAGAAGAAGAAACAATATTATCTCATAGGGTTTCAGACCACGAAGATAGAATCACAAAACTTGAATCAAACTAATTTCTAGACTGCTAACTAAAGATTACTAGCTACTATTTTTTCCTTCCCAGCCCATTTAAATTTATTGATATCCAATCGCTTGCTTATTAAACATTCTTGCATAAACTCCATTTTTCCTTATTAAATCTTCATGGCTTCCTTGTTCAATTATTTTCCCTTTATCAAGGACGATAATCTTATCAGCATTTCTGACTGTCGAAAATCTGTGGGAAATCAAAAACAAAGTTTTATCTTTATAAAACTTTTTAAGGTTGTTAAAAATCTCAAACTCGCTATCGGCATCGATTGCCGAAGTCGGTTCGTCTAGTATCAAAACGGGTGCAGACTCGTAGAAGGCTCTGGCAACGGCCAATTTTTGCCATTGCCCTTGAGAAAGTTCAATCCCTCCTTCAAATTGACGACCCAAAAGTTGATTATATTTTTTTGGTAGTTCTTCGATAAACTCTTTCGCTCCGCTTTTCTCGGCAGCGTCTAGCATTCTTTTGTGATCCTTAACTTCAGTATTCCCTAGCATTATGTTTTCGGCGACTGTAAAGTCATAGTGCATAAATTCTTGAAAAAGCGTGCCCAAAAACGCATACCAGTCCGAAATTTTTAGGTCTTTTATACTCACCCCATTTATTAAAATTTCTCCCGAAGTTACATCGTAAAAACGACAAAGAAGCTTGACTATCGTTGTTTTACCCGCCCCATTTTTTCCGACAACCGCAATATTCTCCCCTGGGTCAATCGTAAAACTTACGCTTTTTAAAACCGTTTCTTTGGCGCCGGGATACGAGAATGAAACACCCTTAAATTCAATTCTCGGGGGCAAATCTTTTCTAGAAATTCTTACAGGGTGACTTGTCTCCTTAATTGTCGGCGAGAGACCCAGAACTTCAAAATAATGATCTACGTATAAATTATTCTCGTACATATCACCAAGATTCAAAATCATATCCGCGACAGCACCCGAAATCCTGTCCAAGATACTTACAAAAAAAGTAAAATCTCCAACCGACATTTTGCCAGACAGGACAACCGGCAACTTAAGGTAGGCAAAAATAAACACCACCGAAACTTCAAAAAGCTGAGGGAAAATTGCAACATTCAAAAACTTTTCTACCGGCCCTTTGTTGAGGTTATATAGATAATCTTGTGTTTTCTTAAAACGACCCAAAAGCTCTTTCCCCGATTGAAAGATTCTTGACTCGACAATCGCCATCTTAGTTGAAAGTAACCAGCGAAGGTACCAAAGTTTACGGACTTCTGGGGCACCCGAACCATATATTGACCACTCAAGTTTTCCGAATTTGGTCCTTAAATATAAGCGCGGCAAACTCAGAAAAGACACTGTAATCGGAATCCACCATCCGTAAGGAATCAAGATAAGAAATGAAGAGACGTAGCTAACAAAATTGTTAAAAAGATACGAAGATTGTCTCAAAAAATCAGGGGGTCTCCAGGTAAAAGTATCCGAAGCTTTTGCAATTAAATCTTCCGTTTTCGGATTTTCCAAGTGAGCAATATCTAAATTAGAAACTTTCTCAAAGAATCTATAATTAAGTGCGTTCTGGATTTTGTACCTAAACAAAAAATCAAAATATGTGTTTTTCAGGCCCCACATCACAAAATCCCAGGCAATGTTCAAAATATATCTCGACCCGAGAAGCGCAATTAAGATAAGGGGGATTGTGGTAGTGATATTTTGTGACTTAATTAAATAGTCAACCAAAAGTTTATAAATATAACTCGTGATAATCGGGAAAAATGCGCCGATGCCGGCAGTGCCAAAATATCCGATTGTAAGAAACTTATCAGTTTCCCACGCCAAAGAAAGCATTCTTCCAAGGTTGATAAGAACGTTTTGTGCAGATTTAGCTAATGACGAAAACCGTTGCATTAATTAAATTTTAGACCTATCTGGAGATTTTGTCTTTCCCAACCCACTTTTGAAGCACTTTGGGGATTTTGACCGAACCGTCTTCCTGCTGATAATTTTCCAAAATTGCGATGATTGTGCGACCAATTGCAAAAGCTGTCCCGTTAAGAGTGTGGGCAAATTCAGTTTTGTCTCCTTCGCGATACTTTATATTCAATCTCCTTGCCTGAAAATCTGTTGTTGTTGAAGTTGAAGTTAGTTCGCGATACTTCTCTTGCGAAGGAATCCAGGCCTCCAAATCATATTTTCTGGCAGCCGGCATTCCTAAATCCCCCGAACACATTTTGACAACTTGATAGGGGAGTTTCAGTTTTTGCAAAAGTTTTTCCTCCAAAGAAAGTAAGAATTCGTGCTCGCGATCTCCGTCTTCGGGCTTAACGTACGAAAACATTTCTACTTTATCAAATTGGTGAACCCTTAAAATTCCTCTTGTGTCCTTGCCATAAGTCCCCGCTTCCCTTCTGAAACAAGTAGAAAAGCCCATGTATCTAAGAGGTAAGCTGTTAGCCATAAGCGTTTCGTTTGCGTGCATTGGCCCAATTGATTGTTCAGAGGTTCCGACTAAAACCAATCCATCTTTATCGAAAATATACATCTGTTCATTTCCTCCATGTTCCATATATCCCATTCCCTGCATCATTTCGGTTTTAATAAAAACCGGAGGAACAACCGGAGTAAAACCTTCTTTTGTCAAAGTTTCAATTGCAAGTTGTACTAATGCAAATTCCAAAAGAACTGCATCCCCTTTTAAATATCCGAATCTTGCTCCCGAAACTTTTGCAGCGCGTTCTACGTCAATTATTCCCAACTTCTCGCCAAGCTCAAGGTGGTCTTTAGGTTTAAAATCAAATTTTTTAGGCTCTCCGTGCTTCCTTAAAACTTCATTTTCAGTATCGTTTTTGCCTTCTTTTACGTCATCAGCTGGCGAATTCGGAATCTTAAACATTGTCTTTTTATATTTCTCTTCGACTTCTTTTAATTCCGGTTCGAGCTTTTTTAGTTTCTCTTTAATTTCCTTGCCCTTGCTACTTACTACATGCTCCTTACTACTAATCTCATTTCTCTCAGCCCGAAGTTCCTCAACTTCTACGATTAACTTTCTTCTTTTCTCATCAAGGACCAACAGTTCATCAACAACTTTAGGGTCCAGCTGCTTTGCGGCAACTCCTTTTTTAATTTTTTCTTTATTTTCGCGGATAAATTGAATGTCTAACATAGTTCTAGAATATATCTAAAGGGCATGGATGGCAACATTCGTATGTAAGCTTTCCAAATGCTCCATGTTATTCAGGCATTTAAGTTTTGCTTCACCATTTTCAATCTCAATAATATTGAGAGCAGCCGGATGTAAGTGAAAATTCCAGATTGAATCAAGACTTAATCCCAAAACTTTGGCAATTATTATGCGTGCAATATTGTCGTGTGTGACTACCAAAACGTCTTCTTTTTCTCTAATGAGGTCTTTCCACCAATCCAAAACTCTTTTTTGAGTATAAAGAAACGCTTCTCCGCCTGGAAATTTTACACCTGGAGGATTATCCAACCAATTTTTGTAGATTTTTCTCCAAGTTCTGACAATAGCAGCCTTTTTCTCACCTTCCCACTTACCATGATTAGTCTCAATTATTGCTTCTTCCAAAAATATCCCGGCACCATTTAGCTTACTTACTACTAAAGCCGTCTCTCTTGTTCTTAAAAGAGGACTTGTAATAATTTTGGCAATAGGAATCTTGGCAAATTTTAATGCAAGCGACTTGGCCTGTTTTTTGCCAAGCAGAGAAAGACCGGTATTATAAGTTTGGCCTTGATATATCCCTTTTGTATTCGCAATAGATTCTGCGTGCTGAACTAAATAAATTTTAGCCATTAAAAAAACACCTTTCTAATTGGTGCTTCCGGCTTTTTGATCCTTCGACTTGCTCAGGATCTTCGAGGTGCCACCTTGAAGCGGTACTTAATTTATGAGGCTGTTACGTGCCTTTCCCGTTCCGGTTGCAACTCCGGAAAGCATCGGAGTATGGAATTACTCCTCAAACGCTTTAAAGTATATTATCAAATTCTGAAATGTTTTTCAAAAAAGCCATCAGGTAAAATAAAACTACCCTGTTAGGAGAGGAGGACGTTGATCAAAAACTGCCCTAAAACCATGTGACTTACCATCCAAATCAAATGCTTCCAATATCTGCCTAACTTTATCACTATTAAGAACTATATTCCCAATCTCTTTTTGTGTGAGTCCAGAATGTATCGGGTAGGTCTCTCCGATTATTCGCCTAATCCCTACGGGAATTTTGTCCCAAATTCCCCCGGTTGGATAAATGTCTAACAATAAGTGAAAGGTTTGCGGTTTTCTTTCCGGTCTTCTTTCCATACAAAAGGATTCTATCACAATCCCAAATCCTCAGCAATTTTTTGCATCGCAGTTAAGGCTATTTGGATAAACTCCTTAAGCGGAATTACTAATTTTTCTTCACACCTTTCGATATCTTCTCTTTTAACCCCAGCCGCAAAAGATTTCTCTTTCCATTTTTTCAAAACATTCTCAACTGTCACGGCAGACAACTTCTTTTCCGGTCGAACCAAGGCAGTTGCAACAATTAATCCGGTCAATTCATCGCAACAAAAAAGCGACCACTGCATTTTGGTTTTTGGTTCCTTTCCTTGGTGGAACCAACCGTGCGATTCAATTCCCTCTAAAAGTTCCTCATCTGTTTCACCAAGTTCCCGTACCCATTGAGCCATAAGTTTTGCGTGTTCCTCTGGCTTCTCCTTTGTAAATTCATAATCTCCATCGTGAAATAGTCCTATTAAACCCCACCTCGCCTCGTCGTAGTTCTCGACGGAGACGGGTTTTCCTTTTTCGTTAAAATATCTCGCAAGCCCCCGCATTACTGCCTCAACAGCGAGACAGTGCCTTCGTAGATTTTGGCTTTGCATATGCTCGGTCAATAGTTTCCAAGCTTCCTCTCTGGTTATTTTCATTTTCCGACTCCAATTATCATATATTAATATATGATAATTAACTATATCGACGTAAATGTAGCATAGGCTATTGCAGCAGGTAAATTATTGTATCGCGAGTATTGTGTAGGCGATTTTCCCCACAGGAGCTTCTACTTCAACTTTGTCTCCAACCTTTTTTCCGATGAGAGCTTGTCCTAAAGGAGAAGAGTGAGAAATTTTTTTATTGGCAGGATCGGCTTCCCATTCTCCAACAATATCAAAAATATGTTTGCCTCCGTTACTCTTTACAGTTACTTTTGTTCCTAAAGATACCAGGCTTGATTTACCATTTCCGGAAACGACCAATGCTGATTTTAGAACCCCTTCTAATTCCGAAATTCTACCATCAAGAAATTCCAGCTCCTCTTTCGCATTGATATAATCAGAATTCTCGGCTAAATCCCCCTGGCTTCTTGCATAAGAAAGTCTCTCGACTAGTTTTGGTCTTTTTACATTGACCAGTTCGTCAAGCTCACGGCTTAAGGCCTTTTGGCCTTCTTTTGTCATTTGTACTGGATTACTCATGGCTTCCTCAAAAAAATATCCCCTCCTTTTGTTAGAGAGGACCTTAATTTTCCTTACCTCTCTAACACCAACCTAGGCCTTAATAAAGGTCCTAATTTGGAAAATAAATGAGGGGTAAAATAACATTTTGTTGTTACGAAAAGGATTGTATTCTACCTAACATCCCTTGTCAAGAAATCAAACAATATCAAAACCTATACCCAAAATACTTTGATTTGCAATCATGAATAGTATTTTGGGGGATCAAAATCACTTAACGAGAATTGCAAATTCGAGTAAGTGGAGTTTATTTGGTGGGATACAAGAAACTATAGGAAAAGCGGTGAACGTTTTCGAACAAATTCGAACGTATTTCAAAGGTAGCGGCGGCTGACCG
>CAYISM010000002.1:0-60468 GCA_964366085.1 uncultured Gammaproteobacteria bacterium
AATAAATCAAGATGAGGAATTTATAAAAAGAATAATAGGACTTCCCGGAGAATCGGTTTCAATCAAAGACAATCATGTATATATTAACGGGAAAAAACTAAGTGAAAGCTATCTTGACGAAAAACTTACTACAACCCCGGGCGCATTTTCGTTAGAGGCCAGAGAGGTCGTTGTCCCAAGCGGTCAATATTTCGTTTTGGGAGACAACCGTCCTCATTCTTCAGATTCAAGAGCTTGGGGGTTTGTCACTAAGGATAAAATTACGGGCCGTGCCTGGCTGACTTACTGGCCGCCACAAAAGGCCGGTATTATCAAAGGCGTTACTTACAATTTTTTTTAGTCTAAAGAGAATTTAGTGCTTTATGGACTTTTTGAAGTCTTTCTTCGGTTTCATCCAAGCTACCTTTAAATACTAATGTGATTTTGGTTTCTCTTCTTGATCTTACCAGTTTAACCTGTGTCTTAATACTGTCATCCGAAATTCCGTTATTTAATGCATCCTCCATTTCTTTTTGCATACTGTCGATCTCTTCGGAGATTATCCTTATAGTATCCATTCTTCCTTTCGGTTCTTGCTGAGATTTTGCCTTCATACGTCTGGCCAATTCTTCCGCCCGTCTAACCGATCCCGATTCTCTCAAAATTATTTTGTACGCCTCAACCATCAAGTTTGTGTCATCAATTGCGGCAAGAGCCCTGGCGTGGCCTTCGGAAATAAGACCGGAAAGAAGACCGTCTTTTAAGGCATCGGGAAGTGAAAGCAACCTTATTGAATTGGAAACATAAGCCACTGACTTTCCGATCCTCACAGCAATTTCAGAAGTCGTCAGGCCGAATTCGTTCATAAGGCGTTCAAAGCCCTTCGCACGATCCAATGGATTAAGATCAACTCTCTGGACATTCTCAACAAGGGCCATTTCAAGCATTCCCTTGGGGGTAGTTTCACGAATTATGGCCGGAATATGGGTAAGACCAGCCAATCTTGAGGCTCTCCAACGTCTCTCCCCCGCAATAATCTGAAAACCGGCCGGAGTTTTTGCAATAACCAATGGTTCAAGTATTCCGTGCTCGCGAACCGAGTCGACAAGATCTACCAAACTTTCCGGGGTTATTGCTCCACGAGGCTGAAGAGGATTCGGCTGCAGTTGATTTATTTCTATTTGGATAACTTCTTCTGCCATTTGCGTTAGTTAGCGACTGAAACAGTTTTTCTACCGAGTTTTTGGCCAAATTTTACCATTCCTTCACAAACAGAATAAAGCGTATGATCTCTCCCCACCTTCACACCAACCCCCGCTTTAAAAGGTGTTCCTCTTTGCCTTACTAAAATCATTCCCGGTGAAACTTTCTCTCCATGCGCCACTTTTACCCCCAATCTTTTTCCTTCCGGTCGTTCATGTTGAGATGTTTTTCCTCCTTGTTTATGTTTTGCCATTCTTTTCTCCTACAAAGAGAGAATAAACAATATTTTCACAGATGTCAAGAGAGCAGTAAGAGACAATTTGATATATTTTGTTGTGAATATTAAGAAGTAATCTTTTCAATGAGAAGTCTTGTGTATTTGGGTCTAAAGCCTGTGTGTTTTCGATAGCGGGATTTGGCTTTAAATTTATAAACGTCCAGTTTTTCTCCCTTTTCCTCCCCCAACACCTTAATTTTCACCTTTGCATCCGAGAGAGTCGGCTTTCCTAATGAAACTTTACCCTCATCAACTACCAAGAGAACCTCCGGCTCAACTTTTGAATCCGAAAGTTTGTCTACTAAAATCTCTTCTGTCTCGGAGACTTTGTACTGATGACCGGAGACCCTAATAATTGCGTATTTCATAATGTGTATTTTAATCATAAAACCGTCTAAACTCAAGCAACGATTTTTTTCCTGCATCCTATCGCAATCCCTAAACCAATCATTGTCCCCAAAAAGGAAGACCCTCCTGCGGAAACAAGAGGAAGCGGAATTCCCGTAATTGGAAGAAGTCCCATATTCATTCCAATATGAATTAGTATTTGCATAAGAAAGATCAAAACAAAGCCTGAAAGATAAGCCCTCTCGGAAACTCCGCCGGCATTTTCCAGTATATAAAGGAGTCTTAAAACTAAGAGAAAAAGGCTGCACAAAATTAAAGCCGCTCCGACAAAACCCAATTCCTCCGCAATTGACGCAAAAACAAAGTCGGTTTGTCTTTCGGGCAAAAATGCCAGTTGTGTTTGAACTCCTTTTCCCAGTCCTCTTCCTAAAAGTTTTCCGGATCCAACCGAAATCATAGATTGAATGCTGTTATATCCCGCACCTCTGGGATCTTTTGAAGGCTCAATAAATGTGAGCAATCTTTGTTTTTGATAAGGAGCCAGAAAGTAAAAAAATATGGGGACTGCCGAGAGAAAAAGAAGTGCGCCGAGAAGTATGTATCTTTTACTAAAGGCCGATGCAATTAAAATCCCCCAAAAACCAACTGTTGTTAATATTGCAATTCCCAAAGAAGGCTGTATCAAAATTAATGCTACAGGCAGAACCAATAAAAAAAGAGCTTTAATAAGTCTTTTAAAAGTAACCGTCGTATTTGTTAAAAAGGCTGCAAAAAATATAAGTAAGAATGGACGGACAATCTCCGCCGGCTGAATTGTCAAAGGACCCAGGGGAATCCAGCGAACCGCGCCTCTGGTTACTTGTCCAATTAAAAGAGGAAGAATAAGTAAAACTATGGATGAAATATATAGAAACTTGGAAAACAAGGACAAGACTTCAAAGTCAAAAAGAGAGAAAATAAAGAAAAATAAAATTCCCAAGAAAAGGTAGAGGAAATAAATCGGGAATATAAATTTGGCAATCGAATTTAGGATTATTGTACTTGTTAAAATCAAAAAACCGATGGCTAAAAGAAGTAAAGGGTCAGCCCTTTTAAAATAAGAAGAAAAGTTCATCTGATTTATTTTTTTTCTACTTTAAATTCGCCTTCTCGCAGGTCTTCTGTGAGTGTTTTCTTTTTTATCTTTTCGACAAGATCTTTATTTTTTGGCAACCAAGGAGTATAAACATTTATTTTTTGCGTAAGATTCATTCCCATATTTTTTCTTTCCTCCTGAATTTTTCTAATCAAGTCCCTGGCCTTGGCTTCCTCTTCAAGCTCGGGGGTAATTTTTGTATCCAATTTTACCTTAATTTCGCCCTTTCCCTTTTTGTATTCGACCGACTTGATATTTAATTAGTCCAGCATCAATTGTTCCATGTTCTTGTTTGATAATTGATAATTGATAATTGATAATTTACTGAGGGGCTGCCTAACAGGAATTTTTGCTTTTTTCCTTTCAGCGTGTGCGCTTTCGACAATCTCTCTGACTGTTTTCATTTCACTTAGTATCTTAGTATCTTCTTCACTTAGTATCTTTCCTTGTGGCCATTCTGAAAGGTGAACCGATTCTTCCTTTGTTAAATTTGTGTATATGATTTCTGATATAAAAGGCGTAAACGGGGCAAGAAGTTTAGAAAGTGTCATTAAAACGTAATGCGTAGTTTTGTAGAATACGCCCTTTTCAGGGTCGGACCCGCCGTCGGGTCCGACCCTGTCACGCGATCTTCGGATGTACCAAAGAGAAAGATCATCGACAAATTTTTCTACTTCGAAGCTAGCCGAGAAGGCATCAAATTTTTCTAAAGAATTCGTGACTTCTTTTATTGTCTGACTTAGTCTTGCCAAAATCCACTTGTCAAGAACAGTTAATTGTTGACCGCGAAGCGGGTTATTCTCGTTAATGGTTAATTTGTCATTTGGATGCCATGCATCCAAATTGGCATAAGTTACAAAAAAGTTATAAATGTTCCAAAGTTTTAAATGAAATCGTCTTCTTGTTTCGTCTGCCATTTTATATCCAAAGAGCAAATTATCACCCGGGTTTTGTCGAACGTACATCCAGCGCATAACATCAACTCCGATTTTGTCCGCCCCTTCATTAAATTCAATAGCGTTTCCTGAACTTTTATGCATCGGTCTTCCGTCTTCGCCAAAAAGAGTTGCAAACCCCAAAACAGTCTCAAAAGGTTTCTTGTTTTCTAAAACAGTGCTCATTGCAAGAAGTGAATAGAACCAATTTTTAAACTGTCCTGGGAAAGACTCTGTTATAAAATCGGCAGGAAACCACTTTTCAAATTCCTTTTTGTCTGGTCCGTACAAAGGCTCACTTTTATTGTCCCTGCTTATTGTTGAGAAAGAAACAATTCCGGCATCCAGCCAAGGATTGCCAACGTCCGGAATTCGGCTCATTTCGCCATCGCACTTTTCACATTTAATTTTGACATTATCTATCCAAGGTCGATGCGGAGAGTTTCCTTCGAATTTATCTAGGCCTGAAATTGCTCTTTCCCCTAATTCCTCTTTCCCGCCGATTACTTCGAAGTGCCCATTTTTACAAATCCAAATGGGAAGTGCCAATCCCCAATACCTTTTTTTGGAAATAAGCCAATCGTGCATATTATCAAGCCAATCAAGTTCGCGTTTTAGACCAAATTCCGGAAGCCAATTAATTTTTTTGGCAACTTTCTTCATTGGTTCTCTCAATGCGTCCATCGATATATACCATTCATCAACCACCCTCCAGACCAGTTCGGTTTTGCAGCGCCAACAAGCGGGATAGCGGTGTGTGATGGGGATAATATCAAAAACCCAATTGTTGCCTTTTTTATCTTCGTTTACCAAATAATCAAGTATGACCCGCGGATCTTTCTTTGCATTTTTGCCCGAAAATTCGCCCAACCCATCCATATAATTCGCTTCCTCATCTATAACTTCAATTAAAGGAAGTCCAAGTTTTTTGCCAAGTTGAAAGTCTTCCTCACCAGCAGAAACAGCCGTATGGACAAGTCCCGTTCCTTCTTCTGTTGAGATGGGCATAATTTTTTCGTCTGTAGCAATCACCGTATGGAATTTTTCCTTATTTTTTTCGGCTACTTCTTTAACCCTTGGAAGGTGGTCAAAAGCCCAAGAATATCTCAACCCTACCAATTCTTTCCCTTTTACAGTTCTGACAATTTTCTTGTAGTCTCCTTTAAATATCTTCTCGACCAAATCTTTCGCCAGCCAAAACTTATCACCGGTATTTCCTTCGACTAACGAATAATCTAAATTTTCATCAACTGCTACCGCAATATTTGCAGGCAATGTCCAGGGGGTTGTCGTCCAAACCAACAGATATTCGTCGTTTTTCCCCTGTAACGGCAACTCAAAATAAATAGATTCATGGCTTACTTCTTTATAATCTTCGGTTAGCATCTCATGCTGGGAAATTGCAGTTCCACAACGGGGGCACCAGGGAACCGAATCATGGCCTTTATAAATTAAGCCGCGTTCATGACACTTTTTCAAAAAATGCCAAATCATGTAGTTATTATTGTCGGAAAGTGTGTAGTAAGAATTTTCCCAATCCGCGAAATAGCCAAGTCTTTTTGACTGTTCTGTCTGAATTTTTGAGAATTTAAAAACCCTCTCCTTACAAAGTTCCACAAATTTAGCGATACTTGCCTTAATTTCGCCGGGAACTAAATTTTCTATATCTTTTTTGCTTTTAAATCCAAGTTCTTTTTCTACCTCAACCTCTACCCAAAGACCCTGACAGTCAAATCCGTTTTGAAATCTCTGGCGGAACCCTTGCATATTTTTAAACCTTTGCCAAAGGTCTTTGTAAGTTCTTCCCCAAGCGTGGTGAACCCCCATCGGATTATTTGCGGTAATGGGACCATCCAAAAAGGAGAAATATTTTTTAGAGTTGTCATTTTTGTGAAGATATTTCCAAACAACACTCTTTTTATCAACCAGAGGCCGATCAGCCTTTGGCTGATACCATTCATTCAAAAGCTTCTTCTCTATTTCCGGGAAGTTTACCTTCAAATCAACCGGTTCAAAAAAATCCTTGGCCATAGTAGCTATTTTACCCTGAAAATGAGTATTGTGGAAGATGTCACGAATTTCCGAACTGAAGAAACATTGATATTCGTCAAAATCTCGAAACGCACTGTACTTTAGTGGGCGAAAATATTCGGGAACGCTGAAATGAAGCGCTGATAAGATTCTAGCTCACCGTTGAGTAACAGCGCTTGGGCGAGAAGTCCTTGATCCGATGTTCCCGCTGGAACCTTGATCCTGTTTTTGCAAAGAATTCCGTAATAGGCCAGGGTTTGGGGAAGCAATTCTAGACCGGCTGTCTCTGCCATTTTGCGTGCTTGTGTTTGAGTCCACGGCGAGAGCGTTTCTATACCCGGAACCTCTGCCTGATTTTTAACTGTATGGAATAGACCTATCTCCAAAATTCCACCGCTCTTGAGGTAAGCTTGATATAGATCCTCAACGTGCTTGCTCTTTGGAACATCCTGAGGTGAGCTATGTAACTCTGCCGAGACCACGGTCATAGTTGTTTCTAGTTTACACCTTTTTTGGAAATTAGTTTTAATTTTTTAAATTTCTCTTTCCAATTATTATCGTATTGATTTGCCTGCCCGGCTAGGTAAACCTTTTGTTTCATATCTGAAGTATATCGCAACTCTGTCCCAAATTTCTCAAAGGTCAAATTTTTATTGTATAAACTCCACTTACTCGAATTTGCAATTCTCGTTAAGTGATTTTGATCCCCCAAAATGTTATTTATAGTTACAAATCAAAGTATTTTGGGTATAATTAATTAATGAAATTTAGTATAAGGCTTCTTTATCTTTATCTTTTTTCGTTCATCGGACTTTTAGTCGCCGTTATCGGTTGCATCAGAATAATCCAACTTGGAATTAAAGTTTATGTTTTCAAGGGAGCCGACCAATTTAATGCCATCACCCCGCCCGCAGGAACACCCGACGACAAAACAGTTGCCCAAACTCAAGCCGAAAAAGATGCGCAAACAAAAGCAAACGATCTCGAAAACCGGAGGCAGCGCCAGCGCGAAGTTTCGGAAGCGGTCGCTATGCTTATTGTCGGAATCCCCCTTTACAAGTACCACTGGAAGATTATTCAAAAAGAAGGCAGAAAATCCTCATAGGTTTTAATTTGCTTAACTCCGTCGGGAGAAGTTATCAGACACTAGGCACTCGTTTGCCTTAAACTTCAGTGGTTAAATCATTTTCCGACTCCTTGTTGCAACCGCATATCATATATTAATATATGATAGTTATTTCTGGTAACTTTTTCGAAACGGATTTGGAACCCTACCCGATCCGGCAACGATTGCATAGTCAAGAATTTTAAATAAAATTTTCTTGGCGATTTCGCCTCGTCTTTGCCTCTCTAATTTATTGAAAATCATATCAAAACCCTCCTGGTGAGTTTGAATCCAAAGCTTAAGTCTTGCGACTGTGGCAGGTGTTAATTTTAATATATCCTGAATTTTTTCAGATTCGATGTTGTGTCTCAAAAGAAAAGCTGCAACTACCCTCTTGGCAATCATTATTCTTTCGGTTTCCGAGAGAATTGATGACAAAAACTTTTCGGTATCGGGAACATTGTTCAAATTCTTTATGAGAAGTGTTAGCGAATCTAAGATCTGTTTTTTTATTTCAGGCTCAATTTTTCTCTTAGAGACATGTGTCATACTTAAGTATCATATATCGATATATGATAGTCAACTCGCCTTATTGCTTTATCCAATCCAATGAAGGAGTCTGTATAGAAGAGAAAATATATCTTTTCTTTGCCTTTTATAAATTTTTTCCAACCCCGCGTCTTCGTCAATACTTCCAACGCGATCTGGCTCACAGAGATACTTGAATCCAAATTTCTCGAAGGTTAAATTTATTTCTAGGAGTTTAACCTAAAGTATTTAGGCTCATTCCGCCGTCAATTGTCAAAACCTCGCCGCACATTGCGTCATTTTTCACTAAGAAAAGTATACTGTCGGCAATCTCGTCTGGTTGAATCATACGTTTGATTAAGTGTTTTTGCCCCAATCTTTCCTGATCATCCAAGGTAAGCTCGCCCCACTGGGGGGTTACAACTTGTCCGGGAGCAACTGCGTTGACCAATATGTTGGGTGCAACAACTTTTGCCAAATTTTTAGTGTAACTATCAAGCGCAGCCTTCAAAGCAGAATATGCCGCCGTGTCACCTCTACCGAGTCCTAGCCTTCCATGAATAGACGAAACGAATATTATCTTACCTTTTTTCATCAACTCGAGAGCGTATTTGGTTACCAACACTTGCCCTAAAAGGTTACATTTAAAAACATTTTCAAAAGCTTCAATATTTGTAGGGCTATCATGACTGTCAAAAATCCCGGCATTATTTACCAAAACGTCTAAATGTTTATATCTATTTTTTATTTCAGAAAACAAGGATTTTACCTGATTCTCGTCCGTAATGTCTGCCCTTAAAATCACATTCCCTTTAGAATACTTATTACACTCATCAAGAACTTTTTGGGCCGATGTTAAGTCGGACTTGAAGTTTATAATTACAAAAGCACTTTCTTTGGCAAAACTAACAGCTGTTGCCCCCCCAATACCCTTGGAGGCCCCAGTTATAAGAACAGCTTTATCTTTCAGATTCATGGTTAATTTTCAGAAGAAATTATTTTGGGCGGTTCGGGCTTAAATTCCGAATATTTCCACCACTTGGGAACGAATTTCAAAAGTACATCAGTTTTACTATCTTTCCATTTATCCATTCCCACAAACTTTTCGGCATATATTTTCCAGGCTTCATCAAGCTCTTTTTTATCTTTTATCAAATAAATTTCTCCCTCCATTTGAAACTGCACCCACTCTTCCTCGCTAAAACCAATTACCAAAGATGCCGGATATTTCTTACCTTCCGTAAAATGCTTACACTTTCTACTTTCCCTCTCTGTCAAAAATACAAAAGACAGAGAATTTGCTGAAAAAGCGTAATGCATTGAGGCTGAATGGGGATTCCCGTTATCAAGAAGAGTAGTTAAAACAGAAATCCTGTGCTTTGCTGCAAAATCGATGACTTTTTTATTAACATTCATATCCATATTATATACCCCTGTTTCTGAAATTAAAACCCATTTCTTAAAGGTCAACCTTAGTGGATTTTGCGAAGAAACGCCGGAATGTCGAACTTTTCTCCGAATTCATCCTCTTCTTGAGGACGCTCAAAAGAAGGCTCATCTGGAGATAACCTCTTTCTTTCGGGTTCTTCTTCATTTTTCGATCTTAACGGCGGTTCACTAACTACGCCCTGAACAATTGACTCATCCACAGGCTTATTCATCTTGGCAAGACGCGAGCGGGTTTCATCAAATCCCGTTGCAATAACTGTAATTCTCACCTGGTCAATTAGTTCATCCTTAACTACGGCTCCAAAAATAATGTTTGCGTCAGGATCGGCAGATGAGGAAATTATCCTGGCTGCCTCGTCTACCTCAAACATTGTCAAATCCTGCCCCCCCGCAATGTTAAATAAAACTCCGCGAGCTCCTTCTATCGAAAGATCAAGTAGCGGAGAAGAAATTGCCGCGCGGGCTGCCATTTGGGCTCTATTTTCACCAACCCCGGTGCCGATTCCAAGAAGAGCCGTTCCCGCTTCCTTCATTATGGCCTTAACGTCCGCAAAATCCACGTTAACAAGTCCCGGAGTTGTAATTATTTCGGCTATTCCTCCAACGGCTTGCGCCAAAACCGAATCCACCACCTTAAACGCCTCAACCAAAGTCATTTTCCTATCAATTACATCCATAAGTCTTTGATTCGGAATTACAATCAATGTGTCAACAAATTCTTTGAGCTTTTCTATTCCGTCATCAGCAACAACCATTCTTCTGGTTCCTTCAAAAGCAAAAGGCTTTGTCACAATCGCGACAGTTAAGGCTCCGGATTCTTTTGCAAGCTTTGCAATAACCGGAGAAGCTCCGGTTCCGGTTCCACCACCCATACCGGAAGTTATAAAAACCATGTCCGAATCGATCAAAAGTTCTTTTACTTTTTCCTGAGATTCTTCAGCAGCTTGAGATCCCATTTCGGGACTACCTCCTACCCCTAAACCTTTAGTGAGTTTTTCTCCTATTTGAAGTTTTGTAGGTACTTTATTCGCTAAAAGTACCTGGGCATCAGTATTTACTGCTATAAATTCTACTCCATTTACAGTACCGCTTTCGATCATTGAGGAAACTGCATTTCCTCCACCGCCGCCAAGACCAATTACTCTTATTTTAGCTATTCGTGCCGAATCCGGTTTAACAAGTGCCATAATTAAGAATTAACTTTTGTTGGCAGATTTTACAGTGGACAGTTTCTAATTACAAGTAGAGTGTTTATGGCAGGAGATTTTTAATACTTTCTATGAGCTTTCCAAATATTCCTTTCGTTGGTAGTTTTATCTTTCTGGCAAAAATTGTCAAGCCCTCTGAGGTTGGAGCTACCTTTGCTCCATACAAAATAAGTCCGATTGCCGTCGTGAATGCCGGGTTTAAAATATCGTCAACCAGTCCGGAAACTCCTCTGGGTTGACCAATCCTGACGGGGAGAGCCAGGACTCTTTTTGCGCAATCAACAGCCCCAATAGTCATTGCTCCGCCTCCGGTAATTACTGCGCCGGACGGAACACGAGCGTTAATTCCGGCTTTTTCCAGCTCAAGTCTAACCATTGTAAATATTTCATTTAATCTTGGTCTTATTATTCCTTCTATCAGGGTTTTTTTGGAAACCTTCTTCACCTCGCTTACTCCCAGTTCAGAAATGTCGATTTGGTCCGACTCTTCGGCACCTTTTTTCTTGCTTTCAGAAAGTACCAACTTTATTTTTTCCGCTCCCTCCAAGGAAACTCTGAGTCCTATTGCCAAGTCATTAGTAACATTTTTGGCTCCAATCGGAATTACCCCCGAATATGCCAAACCTCCATCAATATACGCAACTACCGAGGTTGTACCTCCCCCAATATCTATAAGGACACAACCCAACTCTTTTTCGGTTGCCGTGATAGCCGCTTCTGCCGATGCAACTGCCGAAAAAACAATTCCCTCAATATCTATTCCCACCTCGTTTATTGCCTTTTTTAAATTTTTTATTGCTGCCGACGAAGCAGTTACAAGGTGTGTTTCAACTTCCAATCTTACCCCGGTCATCCCGATTGGATCCTTGACTCCCGATTCCCCATCAACAATAAATTCTCTTGGCAAAACATGGACAACTTCACGGGATGACGGAAGTGATACGGCACTCGCCGCTTCCATCGCCCTTGCCACGTCGTCGCTGCCTATTTCACCGTCCGGATTTGAAATTGCTACAACGCCGTGAGAATTTTGAGAAAGAATATGCGCCCCACCGAGAGCTATAAATGCGCTGTCAATATTATAACCGGCCATTCTTTCGGCGGCTTCTACCGAAGAAACCGTTGCCTCAACTGTTTCTTCTATATCAACAATCTGGCCCTTTTTTACCCCTCTTGACTCCCCCGATGCCGCTCCTACTATGTTTATAGTACTTTCATAAGTTACAGGGTCGACTTGAACTTGAGCAATTAATGTACTAATTTTTGAAGATCCTACTTCTATGCTTGCTATTATTCTATTTTTTTTCATATCTGACTCCTTATTTAATTACAGGATTTTTGAATCTTAAATCAATTATCGCGACGTTCTTTCCATCTTCGATTTTAAGGCTTCCGTTCTCATCCTTCAATCTGGAAATAATTAAGATAAGCGCCGAAACAAGCTTTTCTCTATCTCCTTCTAAAGGAAATATTACAGTTGGTCCGCTGGAAAGTTCAATTGATAAACCATCGTTTTCAATCTTACCCTTTTGTACTTGGTAAATGTAGTACATATCTGCGATTATCTCAAGGGCAAATTGAGAAACATCCGATACTTTTTCTCCGACATTCGGCGGATTCTCGCTTGTCTCTAAAAACGGAAGAGCGTTAGAGAGCTCCACCGCCAAAACGTCCCCTTTGTTATCAACCAAAAAGAATGAATCTGTCCCGACCTTTTTAAGAGCATATCTCGCCTTCTTCATCAAAACAGAAACTTTTAATTTATTGGGAAATCTAAAATGCGCGGAATAAGACAACGTAGAACTTTCGTCTTTCAAAATTTCTTTTACGCTCATTTTTACCTCATAAAGGTTTTTTCCTTTTAATTTATCGAGTCTTGCCTCCAACCTTTTATTGCAAACCCCGTATTGGCTACTACAGTCAATTTCAGAAATATTAATAAGTCTGGGAAGAGCCAAAATTGTAAGAAGTACTAACGTAATTAAAAGAAAGACCAGTCCTAACTTCAAATGTTTCACTTTTCAAAATATTCCTCAATTAGTCCCACAAATTTGCCCGATGCATAAATGTCCGGATTGTCTTTAGTAACTTTTCTTACCATATCGTTCCATTTGTTTTTAATTGTACTAACTTCGATCAAAAGAGCCTCGGGTGTTGCCTCTTCTTGATTAATTATCGTTGCTATTCCCATTTTTTCCGCGTACTTGGCGTTTTTATTTTGTTCATCAAGGTACGACCAGGGAATTGGTATTAATATCGAGGGTCTTTTGGTTGCAATTATTTCCGATACCGTATTTGCTCCGGCTCTTCCGATTACAATATCCGAGCGTTTATATAGTCCGCCAATTTGCATTGGGTCAACAGTTGAGTAAATTTCATAATTTTTACTTAGAGTTTTGTCTAAAAAGACCTTTTTTCCGCTAAATTTATTAAAATCAAGTTGTCCGGTAATGTGGATTACGCAGTAGCTCCTAAGAAGTTTTTCTAAGATGGGCTCGATAAGGCTGTTAATGCGCTGCGATCCGCGCGAACCCGCAGTTACTAAAATTGTCGCAGGGTCTCCGATTTTCTCTTTAGGTAAAATCTCCCTTATGTTCGAAAGAAGGGGGTTACCTATAACTTTCGATTTTCCTTTGGGAAAATATCTTAGGCTTTTTTCTCTGGCAAGGGCGATTTTAGATGCAAAAAATGAGGAATACCGGTTTGCGCGTCCGGCAGTTGAAGTTTGTTCGTGAATAATGATGGGAATTCTTAAAATCCATCCGACGGTAACTACAGGGAAAGAAGCAAAACCTCCAAAAGACACTATTAATTTGGGTCTAATTTCAAGAAGAATGAGGAGTGCATGAATAAATCCAATTGGAATTTTAATTAAAGAAGGGACTGTCCAAATCCCAAATCTTTTTTGAATTCTTCCCGCAATAATTGGGTGAAATTTAACATTTAATTTCGGGAAAATTTGGTACTCTAAAGTCGGAACGGATTTCCCCTCTATAGCCTTTGTTGCTCCTATCCAATGAATATCCCATTCAAAGTTCCCCCTTTTTCTTAATAACTGCTCAACTACCGAAATTGCGGTTGTTGCCGCGTGCCCGCCGGTTAAAACTATCTTTCTTTTTTCGGCAGTATCTTTAGTTTGTCGCATGTCTGGAAATATTAAGAAGTATACCAGTTGCAATTAAGATCATTGTCAAAGACGAGCCTCCATAAGAAATAAAGGGAAGCGGCACCCCTGTTAGCGGAACTAAAGAAGTCATTGAGGCGATATTAATAAAAGTCTGGCCTCCGATCCAGGTCACCAGTCCAATTGAAAGTATCTGGGAAAATTTATCCGGAGCATTTTTCGCAATCAACAGCCCTCTGAAAACAAAAACAGCGTAGGCAACGATAAGAGCGAAAGACCCCAAAAATCCTATCTCCTCTGCGATAATTGCAAAGATAGAATCTGTTGCCGATTCCGGCAAAAAAAGGTATTTTTGTTTTGACTGACCCAAGCCTACCCCAAAAAGTCCTCCGGAGCCTAAAGCCAGAATAATTTGTCGGATATGGTAGGAGGAGCCTAGTGGATCGTGGGTACCTTTCAAAAAGGTAGTTAGTCTTTCTCTCCTATAAGGGGAAAATAAAACCAAAGGGATACCAGCTAAAAAAATTAAAACCGGAAGAATTGAAAAATAAAGTAAGTTTATTCCTGAAACAAAAATTTGGGCAAGGCCTATGCCAAGTACAATTATGGTTGTCCCAAGATCGGGTTGAAGCATAATGAGACCCGCGGTTAAAAATAAAGGGACAAACAAGGCAACCAGTTTTGATTTGGAAGAGATTACTTTAGCCAAATACAGGGCAAGTCCAAGTTTAACAAATTCGGACGGCTGGAACGATAAAGCTCCCAAATTAAGCCACCTTCTGGCCCCCAGAACTTTAGTTCCCAAAGACGGAACCAAGACCAGTAGGAGCGCGATCACACTAGCCACAAAAACCGGAATACTTATCTTTTGCCAAAATGAATAATGAATTTTTGAAACAATAAACATTAAGACAATTCCTAAAAGTCCCCATAAAGCTTGTTGTTTTACAAAATAAAATCTGTCCGAAAAAGCGCTAAGGCCAGTCGGGGCCGATGCATCGGCAACCGCAATAAGGCCAACGATTGTAAGAGTTAAGGTAACCGTAAGAAGTGTCTTGTCGATCCTTTTGTGCTGTTTTTTAAGATTAGTCCTTCGCATAATGTGAAGTGATTTTCGGAAACTAAATTGTTGCTAACCATAATCCGAAAATTGCCAATATTACTCCGACAAGCCAGGCTCTCATTACAATCTTTGGCTCCTCCCAACCCATTGCCAAAAATGTGTGGTGGATGGGGGCAAGAGGAAAAATTGGCCTTTTTAAAACTCGCCATCCGAAAATTTGGATTGCGGAGGAAGCTGCCTCTAGGGCAAATATGCCTCCTATGATAAATAGTGCCGCGATATTGCCCGTAAGAAGCCCAATCACAGCAATCATTGCACCAAATGACAATGCTCCGGCATCCCCCAGAAAAATTCTGGCCGGCCAAACATTGAAGTAAAGAAAGGAAATAATTGTTCCGATCCAAAGAGCAATAAAAATTGAAAGTGGGGTATCCAAATTTCCCGCGGCGATTATCCAAAAAGCAAAAAGGTAAATCATAAGAAGTCCCGAAGCAAGACCGTCAAGACCGTCCGTAATATTAAACGCATTCGTAAAGAAAACGATTACAAAAGCTGCGAAGGGAATATACCAAAGCCCCATATCAATAACTTTATTAATAAATGGTATATGAACAATTTGAATTCCCAAAAATTTATAAAGAGTAAAAGCAATAATTAAGGCCAAAATCCATTGCAGCGAAAATTTCTGAAACCTGCTCATCCCTATCCACATCCCCAGCGCTCCCTGCCGAGCCCTACCGAAAATTTTAATCAAATCGTCCGACAAGCCCAAAAGACCAAAGGAAATGAAAGTGAAAAATATAATCAAGAGTTCATATTTTAAAGAATGACTTAGCTCGATAAATACTCCCAAGTAGGAAATTAAGGGGAAAATTGCAGAAAAAAGTAAAGTTACTATGGCAATCAGTAGTATCCCGCCACCCGTCGGCGTACCTGCTTTTTTATCGTGAAGTTTATCAAAAAGAGGAACTTTCCCTTTTTTTGGAGCTTCCTTTTGCCGAACAATATTTAGTTTATAAAGAAAGTCTATGAATGGAACTACAAGAAGGCTTGAGATGGCAAATGCAAAGAGTAGTAATCCTAAAGCCAAAGGCAGATTAGCCGGAATATTCATATATTCATTTTACTCGAGTTTGCAACTCTCGTAAATGATTATGATCCCCCAAAATGCTATTTAGAGTACAAATTGAGGTCTTTTGGGTATAATTAAGTATCTTAAATTATATGATACACCAAAATCCCCTGGCAATCGTGAAAATCTTATTTTAAGGTTTCAACAAGTTTTTCTAGTCCAATTGACCTTGATCCTTTAACCAAAACCACAGAATTTCTATTTATTAAACTTTTTACCGAATCGACTGCCGAGATGGAATCCTTTATCCAAAAACAATTATTTCTTTTCATTCTCTTGACGACGATATTATAAGTGTACTTTGATGCTTTGCCTACGCATATTAACTTATCGATTTTTGAAGTTAAAATTAATCGGCCAATTTCCTGGTGAGACAATTTTTCTAACTTACCAAGCTCTAACATGTCCCCAAAGACAAAAATTCTCTCTCTTTCGCCAGGAAACGCCAAAAGTGTGGTAATAGCTTCAGCCGCAGCCGCAGGATTGTTGTTGTATGAATCATCCAAAACTAAAGCACCCGATTTAAGTTTTATAACAGTCATTCTGTGCTCGGGCATTTCGTAATTTTCCAAACCCTTTTTTATTTCACTATTTGAAAAGCCCAAAGTACTCGCCGCCGCCGAAGCCGCAAGAGCGTTTTCTACGAAATGCTTACCAAACACCGGCAACTGAATAGAAATTTTACCCGAGCTGTTAACTAGAACAAATTTTGTTTTCAATTGATCGGTAAGCTGAATTCTTTCTGAGAAAACATCTCCTTTTTCGCCAAAGGTGACAAGTTTTGCCCTGATCCTTTTTGATATTTGATTGAAAAACTTATTATTTGTTCCGAGAATCGCTAAAGCATCTACCGGAAGGTACCTAACTAATTTTGACTTTTCTTTGGCAACCCCATCGAGCCCACCAAAATATTCCGTATGTGTCGGATGTATATTAATTATAATTCCAATATCCGGCCTCGCCAGCCACAGATAAAAATCCATTTCTCCGGGGTATTCAACTCCCATTTCAAGAACTAAATATTTCGTAGTTGGCTTACAAGACAGAATTGTAGTTGGAATATTGTAAACCGGGTCTATATTCGCAAACGAGGCAACCGTTTCTCCCTTTTGTTCCAATATGGAAAAAATCATTTCCTTTGTGGAAGTTTTGCCTGTACTACCAGTGATCCCAACGATTTTTAGTCCGAAAAATTCCCGCAAGGATTTGATGTAATATTTAGAAATTCTTCTTTTAATGGGATGTACAATCCATTTGGCAAAATAGTCTCTCCAAATTTGATAAACATTTCCAGAATTGTCCTTCGAGGAGATAAGTATGTGCTCAAGTGGAAGCTTGGGAGTAACCCACCATCTAACTAAAGTCAAAAAATATTTGTTCATTATTTCCCTTAATCTAATATCTTAAGTCTTCGAAATTCCAATGTTCCTTCTTTATATAGCTGTTGCCAGGATTTTCCTATCTCTGGTTTAAAACCAAAGTGTGGCTTTTCTCGATCGGCGGAAAAATTGCTTAGATTTACGCCATCCGGAACTACACTCACCTCTGACTGAGTAATCATAAATTCGCCATTCTGTCTTACAACCAGTGCTATATGTCCGTATTCATCATTTCCTTTTTTAAAACAAATGATGTCTAAAGAACTTACATTTTGAGGCATAATAACTTTTGAAGCTTCCCCTGCAAAAACAAAAACCCCGGCACGGTAAGTTGTTTGAAATTTAGGGTTTTCCCAACTTAAGGAATCATTAAACTGCTGCAACTTACCAATTTTACTAAATGCATAACTTAATGTTTGATAAATAAAACCGGAACAGTCTATTCCAAGTCCGTATAATTTCATGAATTGCCTAATTACTTCTGGCGAAGCGTTCCTGAGAGATAGTCCCATTTTTTCTGAGAGAGTCGTTGTAGCAAAAGTGATCTCTTTTGGTGTCCCTTTACCCTGATACCATCCATATGGAATCTTTCTTTCTTTGTATGCGTCATAGAAAGCTTTCAATTTTTCACTTGATACTCCTACATTTCGCATTAGTTGGGTAAAAAATCTCGCCGGAGTATTTATAAAATATGGAGTTAAAACTTTCTTGCCATAAATATCCAATTCTTGATAATCTCGAATTCGTTCCATGCAAAGCTCAGTTAGAAACTCTAATCTACTGGAAAGGGTTTTTTCTGTCATGAATTTATTCATTAACCAAAGCTCCTTTGACAGCTTTTATATCGCTCCAAGGATATTCTTTATCTCCTATTGCCATACTTTTTTCATGTCCTTTGCCGCAAATTACTATTGTATCTCCCCTTCTTGCAATTTTCTGGATTACAAAAGAAATTGCTTCCCCTCTTTCTGGTATCCGAATGAACAAATACCGAATACTGCGATGATTTAAATCATCAAAGTAATTTTTTGTTACTTCCTTAGTTTTAACCTTTTTTGTTCCCCCTACCATTTGGTCTATTATTTTATTAACATCTTCATTTCTAGGGTCTTCGGCAGTAAAAACTGAAACGTCGGCTAATCGAGTTGAAATTTCTCCCATCATAGCTCTTTTGGCTACATCTCTTTCCCCAGCGCAGCCGAATACAGAAATTAGTTTACCTCTTTTGTGAACCTGCTTATGCAGTGCCTTTAGAACTTGCTCCAACGCGTTAGGGGTGTGCGCAAAATCTACGATCACGCGAAGCCCTTTACTGTTTTTAATTTCTTCCATTCTTCCGTGAACACCCTGAAAAGATTTTATTGAATCAACTATCGTATTGTTGTCAATGCCTAAATTTCTTGCAATAACATAAGCAGCGGTTGCATTTGAATAATTATAAAACTCGCCTTTAAATCTTTCCTTTATTGCCCTTAGTACTTTCGGAGTTGCCGAGAAAACTGAATAAGGAACAATTTTAACGTCTTTTTTTATATATTTTCTTATTTTTTCGTATGAGCTATCATCTCTATTTAAAATAGCCTTTTTTGAAAGATTAAAAAGTTTCGCCTTGGCCTTTATGTAGTTTTCAAAACTTTTGTGATAGTCAAGATGCTCATGGGTAATATTTGTCAGGACAGATATTTCAAAGTTAATTCCGAAAAACCTACATTGTTCTAGAACATGGGAAGTTACTTCTAAAATCGCATATTCGCATCCCCTTTTAACCATAAGCCTCAAAAATTTATGTAACAAAAATGGTTCTGGGCTAGTAGTATGAAAACCCGTGTCATAGGTGTTATTACCTATCTTTGCACCAACAGTTGAAATAAGTCCAGTTCTTTTCCCTCCTGCCCTTAGAATTGAACATATTAAGTTTGACGTGGTCGTCTTACCGTCAGTTCCAGTTACCCCGATTATTTTAAGTTCTTTATGAGGAAAACCATAGAAGATCATAGCGGCCTCTGCACGGAGTCTGTGGTAGAAATTCTTTAACAGTCCAGAGATAAATTCTTTCAATAAACTAAGATTCCTCATAATTAAAAAGAATTTTATCATTTTTGTGATAAATAGTTCCTTAAATGCTAAAATTAGATAGTGAAAATCTCACTACCACCCAAAACTTCTGCCACGATAGAAAGATATCTTAACCTCAAGATAGGCCGGTTTAAGATAAGGTGTCCTTATTTTCAAAACATAATGGACAAAAAAGGTCGTAGTGTCTTTATTGGTAAGGGAGACCCATTTGAAATAGAAAAAGAGGCAAACAGTCTTTTTGGGGGATTAGCAAAGAACCCCGATAATTTCGACGAGAACTCAATAAGACACTATATGTTAATGGCGGGATTGGGTGTTGATTGTTCCGGATTCGTAGCAAACGTTCTTGCTGAATTTTTGAAGGAGAAAAAACTAGGTTCGATCAGAAAACATATTAAACCGGAGATGAAAACGTTACTTACCCCACTAACATTTTTATTAAGGCCCATAACCAATATCTCTGCAAATGTGTTAACTAATGATATTAATGGTATAAAGATAGACAATTTGAATAAAGTTATGCCAGGAGATCTAATTAGATTTGGGCGAAAGCACGTAGCATTGATAGGGGAAATAAAAAAGATTGACGGAATTCTAAAGGAAATCACTTATTTCCACAGCACCTGCGATTATCTCGATCAACAAGGGGTAAGAAAAGGAAGCATTATCATCTCTGATCACAAATTCCCTCTTGAGAAACAGGTTTGGAATGAAACCTATCGCGGTAAAAATTGGAGCTATCAAGATTATATAAGCGCAAAAGAGGGAGACAGAGGAATAAGAAGAATAAAAACTCTAGCCTCTTTTTATTCTAAACACTCCACCATCTAAAGCAGTTTTGACAGCCTCCTCGTCGGACCACAAATAATCAACTCCGTTATAGTCAATATATTTTTCGTGACCCTTTCCGCAAATAACCACAATGTCTCCTTGTCTTGCAAGATTCTGTATTGCAAAAGATATTGCTTCACCCCTATCGGAAATTTCGTAAGAAGTGTGATTCTTGTTATTTACTCTTCTTATACCCGTCGAAATATCTTTAATTATTTTTCTCTCGTCCTCATTACCAGGGTCAACAGATGTAAGAATAGATAAATTAGAAAACTTGGCAGCAATTTCACCCATTAAAGCTCTTTTGGCTACATCTCTTTCCCCCTCAGCACCAGTAATAACTATAAGTTTATGCTTCCCCTTCTCTTTACCTAAGGCTTTTAGCACATTCTCAAGACCATTTGGGGTATGAGCATAGTCTATGTAAATCTCAAAACCTTTATTGTTTTCGACCCTTTGCAATCTACCCTTTGGAAGCGGAAGTTCTGGTAAAGACGATATAATAGCGTCCCAGGGAACACCCAATTGTCGTACAGTTGCCACAGCTGCCAAGACGTTTGCCGCATTGTGTTCACCAAATAATTTGACTGTCGAGTCAAAAACTCCTCCCTCACCTCTAATACGTAAATTCATGCTGCGATTTTTCCGACTAATAGCATTAACGTAGTAATCCGAAATACTCGTCGGACTCAGTGAGTAGCTTACAATTCTACAACCTTGACCTACTACCTGTGACATATAATCAAAAGATTCGTCATCTCTATTAAGGACCGCAACATCAATATTTTTAAACAATTTGGCCTTAGCAGCCATATAATCTTTCATAGAACCATGGTAATCTATGTGTTCGTGAGGCGTTATATTTGTCAAAACACCAAACCTAAATTTGACACCTGCAACGCGTCCCTGATCAAGAGCGTGGGAAGAGGTTTCCAATACTACATATTTACACCCATACTGAACCATCTCTGCCAAAAATTTTTGAACGTCTAAAACGGCCGGCGTCGTCAGTCTGCCAGTATCATAAAGATGCTCGCCTATCCTTACACCAACAGTCGAAATTAGTCCGGTTTCTATACCAACCCCATTCAAAAGAAAATAAATACCATTTGCAGTAGTTGTTTTTCCGTCAGTACCTGTTACTCCTATAACAACTAAATTCTCTGATGGGTAGTCATAAAACGCCGACGCCAGCCTACCAAGAGCCTCTCTCGAATCTTTCACCTTAACATAAATTAAACAGTCAGAAGCTAAATCAAACTCGGTTGGTGGCTTTTCTCCGACTATCACACTTGCGCCAGAACGAACGGCTTGGGAAATAAATCGATGTGAATCAACTCGTACTCCACGTTTTGCGACAAACATACTGCCTTCGCTGACTTTCGTTGAATCATCCTGTATATCTTTCACAACCCCACTATTATCCCCAAATAATTCATATCTATCTAATGAACTCAATAACAAAGAAAGTTCTTTCATTTTTTTATGGACTTTGAGTATATCACCATAAATCAATTTTCCGGCTGGATTCCAAAATATGGGAAAAGATCGCGGGCAATTGAGTACCAAGCCGGGGCTGCGGTTTCGGAGGCCCAAGGCGAAGTTGTTGGCTCCTGAAGAGTAAGAAGCATTATAAATTTAGGGTCGTAAGCGGGAGTAAAACCGATAAATGATGCTATTGTTTTTTCTTTGTCGTAATGACCCGCAATCGGAATTTGAGCGGTTCCGGTTTTTGCAGCTACTTTAAATCCTGGAATTCTCGCCCATTTCGATTCACCTTTTTCCGCTGCCTCAACCATCATGTCTGTCATTTCTCTTGCAGCTTTTTCGGATATAACCCTTTCGCCCACTTGAGGCTTTACGTCATTCTCCCAAGCATCTCCTACCAGCTTGCCAACTACTTGTGGAGTAACAAGCACACCGCCATTTGCAATGGCTGCAACCGCTTTAATCATTTGAATCGGTGTTACCGCAACTCCCTGGCCAAATGAAGCAGTTGCCAGATCAACTATGTTCCAAGTTTCTTTGGGTCTTAATTTAGGACTAACCTCTCCTTGTAAATCAATTGCCGTGGGCTTTCCAATTGCGAATTTGTCAAGATAATCATAAAGAGCCTCCGCTCCAAGTTTTTGTCCGACAAAGATCATTCCTACGTTGTCAGAGTGAATTATGACATCCGTAATTGTTGAGTCGGGAAAATATTTATTATTCCAAGTTTCTATCTTATATTTATCGACTCTGACGGGTCCATCACAAATATCACATTTAGTATCCGGGGTAACTACACCGGCATCCAGTGCCGACGCCATTATCAGGACCTTAAAAATTGATCCCGGCTCAAAAGTAAAACTTATCGCGGGATTTTTAAAAAACTCATCTGACCACTCCCAATATTTTGAAGGATCATATGACGGGTATGAGCTCATCCCTAAAATTGCTCCGTTTTTCGGGTTCATTACAATTGCAGTTCCCCCACGGGCTCCATATTTTTCAATTGCATCTTTGAGTCTTTTATCCAGCGTTAACTGCACGCTTTTATCAACATGTGTAAATAAATCAACCCCCCCAATTGCCGATACTTCCTTTGTTTTGTCCGTAACGATAGCCGTTCCTTTTGCATCTTTTTCGTGAGCTAAAAATCCCGGCTTTCCCGAAAGTGGAAGATTATAATATCCCTCAAGACCAAAATATCCCTGGTCCTGACCCTCCAGATCTTTTCCGACAAAACCAAGCAGTTGCGCGGCTGAAGAGGCCTCAGGGTAAAACCTTGCTTCTTGTTTTTCAAATCCAATCCCTTCGATTTTTAGATTCTCAATCGTATTTTTTACTTCATTTGTAATTCTTTGTTTTAAGGGAACCCAAACAACTTCCCTTTTTGAAATAAGATTTACAAGTCTATCGACCTCGGCAAGTACGTCATCTTTTATGGAAGGATCATCAACAAAAAATGGTGCAAGTAAATTTGCAATATCTTTGTTGGGTCTTTTAAGTTCAGGGATTGAAGCAAAGATAAGCCAAGCATCGGTTTTTGCAGCCAGTAAACTTCCGTCTGAGGCCAAAATATTTCCCCGAGGAGCGGAAACTGCGCTTTCTGATTTGTATTGATATCTGGCTTGAACTTTCAAATCCTTAGCCCGAATTATCTGCCAATAAAAAAGCTTACTGATTAAACTGGCAAAAAAAACAAAGAAGACAAGGGAAAGAAGTTTAAGTCTAATCGGCATTGTTTAAGGAAGCTTGGCAACTGCCTCTTTTTCGGTTATGTAAAATATCTTTTCAGGACGTTTATACCCCAGCTCCTCCGCCTTTTTTTCAACGAATGTGAGGGATGAGGATTTGACAAGTTTATCGGAAAGATTTTTGTTCGACTCGCTCAATAAATTTTCCTGTTTTCTGATTCTTGATAATTTATCGCCAAAAGTTGAAGCTTCAATGGAAATAAAAACTGTTCCCATCAAAAGTACAAAAACTACCGGCAATAAAAATAGAGATAACTTAGATTTTTTTTGATTTATATTTTTTGTCATAATTTTTCTAATATCCTTAACCTGGCGCTTCTTGACCTCGGATTTATCGAAACTTCCTCTTCACTCGGATGAATCGGCTTCTCTGAAATTTTGGCACCGCCGCTATCATCACTTTGTCTAAAAAAGTTTTTCACAATCGCATCTTCACTTGAGTGGAAACTAATAACTAAGAGCCTTCCACCCCGCACCAATATCTCAAATGCATTGGGAAGAGTATCTTTTAAGTTCTCAAGCTCGCTATTGACGGCAATACGTAAGGCTAAAAACGCTCGGGTAGCAGGGTGTAGCTTTCCCTTTGCATCTATCGATTCCGCGATTTCTAAAAAGTCCCCGACAGTTTCGATCTTTAACTCTTCTCTTTTTTTGACAATTTCTCCCGAGAGTTCTTTCGACTCTTTAGGATTTAAAACTTTTTCAAAAAGAGAATATAATTGATCCTGTCTTAGAACATTTAATAAATCCGCCGCGGTTATGGATTGAGAAAATTCATCCAGTCTCATATCTAGCGGTGCTTCCGGGTTTTCAAAAGAAAATCCTCTATCGTCGGATTTGAAATGGATGTTGCTTATCCCTAAGTCAAACAAAATCCCATTTGCCGGCACAAAACCGGTTTTCCCGGCTATCATCTTGATATCTCTGAAGTTACCTTGTACGAGTTTAAAGAAACCATGAACCTTCTGGTTCATAGTAGGGCAGGCGTCTTTTAATCTCGTGTATGCAACTTCTAACATTTTAGGATCTTGTTCTATCCCTAAAACCGACCCGCCTTTCTTTATTATTTCCAAAGCATGTCCGGCAGTTCCCAATGTTGCGTCAATATATTTACCTCCGTCAAAAGGGCGATCTTGGTTATTAAGGTGCAATCCTTCTATTACCTCGCGAACCATGACTGATTCGTGGTAGTTGTCATTTTTCATTCTTACTTAAATCTTCAATATAACGGGCGGCTTCTTTTGCAATCACTTTTTCTTTCTCATCCCAAGTATCTTTATTCCAAATTTCCACTCTATCTCTCACTCCCAAAAAATAAACATCTTCACCAAGAGCGGCATAGGCTATTAGCCTTTCAGGGACAACTATTCGCCCCTGATCGTCCGGCTCTATTTCATAGGCAGAAGCAAAAATAAAATGCTCCGATCCTCTAATAGGAGCTGTTATCAAGCCCTGCCTACCCGTTATTCTTGTCAAAAGTGCATCCCAAGAACTCTTACCCACTAAAACCAAACACTCTTCGTACCACTTGGCCAAAATATAAATTTCTCCAAGATCTTTCCGAAGTGGAGCAGGAACTGCCACGCGGTGCCCTGCGGCAAATTTTGCTTGATAGGTTCCAAGAAGCATAACTATTTTCTGAACTGGGCAGGTTCATATTATAAATTGGTGTAAATGGTTTATTCCATTTCTCACCATTACTAACCATTTTGGAGTATTTTCACGGACGTGTCAAGGCCCGATTTGCTAGTTTCACAGCAAAGAAAGGATTATTGTGTTCCTATGAAGATTCCGACTCCGCTTGCCGTACCTGAGGAAAGCTTGGTCCAAGACGACCCATCCCATCGATAGATAGTTGATGAATTCATAGTAACTTTTCCGCTTGCAGAGTCTTTTATTGAAGAAAACACTCCATATGGACCTTCCTTAATTTCTGCCGGAGCGGAACTACCAATTCCGAATGTTTGCATAGTTACGAAAAATGTCTTTGTTGGTACTTTTGTTAAATTATATGAAAAGTTTCCTTCCAAAGAAGCGAGACTGTTTGTTTTTGATTGAAGATGAAACTTAGTTGCAAATTTAGCAACAAGCTTTCCTTCATTATTTCTGAATCTTAAAGTTAGATTTCCTTCCCTAACTCCCTCATCGTATCTGAATTTGCCGGAGGATTCTGATCCTAAAAGTAAATCCCTTTCGATTGAAACCTGACTTCCTAGCTTTATTGTTCCCGGGACGCCTTGTGTCCTTCCGTCAGGAAGTTCGTAAAGAAGTTCGTAATCCAAAGAATCTGCCTTGATCTTAATTTTATCAATTTTTAGCTTCAGCCAATGTCCGTCAGAGCTCGGAGTCAAAGAAGTGACGGGTCTGTCGCCAAGAGCTACCTCAACGGCCACTGTCCCACCCCCCTCTTCTCCTATATTCTGTGCCTTTTTGCCCCTAATAAAAACAAAATAAGCAGTTACAAAGACTGCAAGTCCGACTACAAACAAAATTAAGGGCAGAAATTTTTTCATAACTACTCTAACCATTATTTTTCATCCTAACTGAACTTCTGTCAATAAGCATCCCACTCCGGGAGTGGGATGATTCACAACCAATGTGATTTAAGAAAGCTTCTTCTCAAAATAGGCAATGAGTTTGTCGATTGGAACTCTTACCTGTTTTGCTGTGTCCCGATCACGAACCGTCACCGTGTCATCCTCAAGTGTCGTAAAATCAACAGTCACGCACCAGGGAGTTCCTATCTCGTCTTGGGCAAAATAACGCTTGCCGATATTTCCCCTATCGTCCCAAGCCACAGAATTCAGTCTAAGTTTAAGTCTAAGATAAACTTCGCGAGCTTTCTTAACTAACGCCTCTTTATTTGCCAAAAGCGGAAAAACTGCAACTTTAACTGGAGCTAACTTCGGATGTAGCTTTAAAACTACCCTATCGCCGTCCTCATTGTATGAATCAATTAAAAAGAATAGAGTCGCTCGGTCAACTCCCCCCGAAGTTTCAATTACCCAAGGGGTATATTCTTCGCCTGCTTCATCTTTGTAAGTTAATTTGTGATTCCCTAAATCATAATCTCCCCTGTGGTGAATTCCTTCAAATTCACTCCAATCAAATGGAGCATCGTATTCAATATCCGTGGCAACCTTTGCGTAGTGTGCCCTTTTCCCCGGTTCGTGGTCGCGAAATCTCAATTTAGCCTTATTCATCCCTAAAGAAACATACCATTTAATTCTTTCTTCTTTCCAATACTCGAAAGTTTTTTTTCCCTCTTTCTCGTCCGGCTTAATAAAATATTCAAGCTCCATTTGTTCAAACTCACGCGATCGGAAAGTAAAGTTTCCCGGAGTAATTTCATTTCTAAAAGCTTTTCCAATCTGAGCTATGCCAAAAGGAATTTTTACCCGGGTTGAATCAACAACATTTCTAAAATTCACAAAAACCCCTTGTGTTATCTCTCCGCGGAGATAAGCCTTTTCCTTAGGTTCGATTACTCCAAGAAAAACTTCTGTAAGAAGATTAAAAGTTTTGGGTTCGGTCCAGTCGTTTTTGCCGTCGTGTTCTTTTTCATGAGATGCAATGCTTTCTTCGCTGTCAGCACGAAATCTTTTGTGACAAATCTTGCATTCAACTAAGGGATCTGTGAAATTTGTTGTATGGCCTGATACTTCCCAAACTTTGGGATTCATAATAATGGAAGCATCGACTCCGACTACATCTTCCCTTCCATAAACCATTGACTTCCACCACTCCCGTTTGATATTATTTTTAAGCTCCGTCCCCAAAGGACCGTAATCCCAAAATCCGCCGTATCCCCCGTAAATTTCAGAGCCCTGATAAATAAACCCCCGGCGCTTGCAAAGACTGACAATCTTCTCCATCAAGTCCATAATCAAATTATATAGGAAAATTAGATTTTGCGGAAGGCTTTTACAGTATCAGAATTTCGTTGACATCGCAAATAACATGCAGAGACCAATTAAAAGTTAGGAGGAATTATGAGTAGCGTAGTTTTGGAAGATGGTTGAATACATGAGAGCGTCTTCGGCGAGTTTTTCTTTGTCTTTTTGTCCAAGTGTTTTGGGAAGTTTATTTAAAATTTCGTGAATATACGGTTTTTCTTTTTGAATATCTATTTCGACTTTTCGCTTTAATGCTTCTTTTATAAAACGGTTGGCAGTCTCGGTTGATCCGCTATGATAGCCGAGAGCAACTCTTTTTAAGTCCATTGCCAAAGACGCGATGGTAATTTTGTTTTTTGTCACATTACTTTCTTAAAAAAATATTCTGTTAACCTTTCGTATTTATTTCTAATTTTAGCATCTTGGATCTCGTTACTATTATTGCTGTCCTTGGGGCGAATATTAATAAAGGAATTGTAGTCGATAACTTTTGTTGCCAGATCTATTCCTCCCCCCCAAATATTTAATTGATGAGACCCTTGTTTTAGAAGTATTTCTTCCGACTCAAAATGCCTGTCACAACCGGCCGAACAGATTTTTTTTTCGATGTCGATTGCGGTTTTTATATATGTATCAAAAGGATCCCTTAACTTTTTTATTTCTTCTTTGGTATATGGAGTGGATTTTGTGATAATCATGACTTACATAATTTTACCACTTATTTTTCGATTCCTTTAAGTTAGGTTTTGGTCTGTTTTACTCCCCCATGGTTCATTATTACTGAAGGGCGGCCGTGATTTCAATTCCGACTAACTATTTTTCTAAAAACCTTTCCAAATGAGCTTCCAGGATTTCGCAACCGCTTCTGGATAGAAAAAAATGACAAGTCAGACAAGTAACTGGAAGTACCTCATTCCCTGTTCTCGGATCAAAAGTCTTTTCCCATACGTATGAACGATCCATTTCAATATTAACAAGCCTAAGACAAGACATCTTTTTTAAAATATCGACCGGACTTTTAATATTGCCCAGTTCCAATAATTTTTGTGTGAATCTTTCTCCGGAATTAAACTCGGACACAGAACCCTGGATCTGTCTATAATTAGAGGAATTAGCTGAAACCTTGATTCTTTCCACCGGCCAATTTTATCCCATAAGCATTCTTTTGCCAACTCTTTCTGTGTTCATTTTTCTTTCCGTCACTTCCTCAAGCTTTCCATCTATATCTAAAAGCCTTTTTCCTTTCGGCCAAAATCCGAGCGTTGTAAGAACTTCATATACAAACTCTGCCCTTAACTTTTTTAGAGCCGACTGCTCTCTAAGTAAGGAGAGATATTTTAGAAGTAAATCATATAGTTCTTCATTCTTTTCGTGCTCGCGGGTAGTCTTTCCAATTACCTCCATAAAATAATAAGCAAGTGCCACTTTTTTTAATTTTTTTCTGATTTCAACGTACGCATCAATAATTTCTGCTTCTGTAATTAAACCGAGGCTTTTTCCTGAAGTTGCTTGAAATTTTATGTGATTAAAAACCTCTATATGCCCCCTTTTCCTGCTTGTTGGTTTTCTGACGCCTTTAGCCAAAAGGGTAATCCTCCCGTAATCTTTGGAGTATATCGCCAAAATTCTATCTGCTTCTGAATATTTTTTTCTTGCCAGCACAACCCCCCTCGAAGAATATGTTCTTTGTTTCATGATGATATTTACCATCAAATCCTTACTTTGAAGTCTTTATCGGTCTTTAATAAAAATTCTTCCTCGTATTTACCCAATTTTATTCTCATAAGCGGGCCGTCGGTACCGGGCTGCTTTTGCATTAAAAGCCTGTATGTATCTTTAGCCTTCATAGGAATTTTATATTTGATAGTTACTTTTGAAACTCCTTGCGGTCTTAATTTGAAAAATCCCGCAAAAACCTCTTTTCCAAATTCTTCGTAGGGGACTGCTTTATCCTCTACACCTTCGAAAGCCAGAAGCTGGCTTCCCTTAGGTACATAAACCCTTACCCAATTGGGCAGTACCGAATTTAGCCATCCATCCTGGGCTTGGGGATTTTTATAGGTAATCGTGACTGTTTTTTCGACACTTCCATCTTTTCCGATCTTAATTTCCTGCTCTATTTCTTGCGACGTATAAAGATTCGATTTTCTTCCCCCCAAATTTGCATCGTTTACGTGCAAGTAATCTCCGTCATAATCTTTTATCCGACCGGCAATATTAAAACTTTCAACCGCCGATTGTGCTTTTGCATCAAATAGATAGAAAAGAACGTGTTTTTCAACCAGCGACCTATATCCTGCTTCGAAAAGCTTTGGTAGCTTGTCTTTTGGCTGACCCATGGCATTTGCCAAAATAGAATTCATTAAAGGACCAATTATTTTCTTCCTGTTGTCAGAATTCGGAGGTCTATAAATAATTTTTCCTGTGATTGGATCCCAAATAATCGGACCTTCAACGTCGGCAAAACTTTCTAGTTCGTGAATAACTTGCGGACAATCGCATTCAGGAATTTTTGTCGTACTGAAATTTCCGAATCCGGGAACGCCAATTTGTCCCAGAGCGTCAAGAAGATTAACAAGAAGGTGAGTATCAACCGCTATTATTCCGTCTATATCCTTTATTCCAACTTTCTCAGCCTCTTTTATAAACGTTTTCATACTTTCCGCAAAATCCGGCGACCAGTTCATATCTCTTAATCTTATGTTTTTGGAAAGAATATACGGACCCTTAAGATATTTCACCAAGGGTTCCGCCGCCGGGAAGGAAGGCTTGTATTTTGCGTCCAAATTATAGATATCACTTGAAATTACGGGATTAAAAGTACCTTTATCTACTTTCATTATCGAATAGGCCGTTAAAAATCCTCCGGTTGGCCTTAATTCCTTGTCATTTTGAAATAAAACCAGATATTGCCTGGGAGCGTCTATCCCAAGAAGATAAGGCGCTTGTGCCAAAAGAGGTTTGCCGTCAACTATGAAGTTTGCAGCTTCGTCGACCAACTCCACTCCCATCCGGATCTTTTCGCGTATTGCCATACCCCTAAATTTAACGGGGTAACTATCCGGACTTATCTGGTCAACTTCTTTTTTGGCCAAGTTTACTTTTTCTGAGATGCTATCTACCCTAGGAACTATTTCCGGAATACTTTTAACCAGAAAATCAATTCTATCCTTGGCTGTTTTTGCACCATCTCCGGTTCTTGACTCAGTCCCTCCGGTAAACCCGGCAAGGTCAGCGTAAGGCTCAACCGCAGTTACCAAAATTTGCCCCGCGTCAAGTCCGTATATCAAAGCCATGGTTGCATGCTTGCTATCTGATACATATTTGCCAATCCAAGGTACTGCCTTCAACCAAAAAAGTGGAGCAAGGGAACCTTGTAGGGCTTGTGTTGATTTCTTGGTTTTTTGAATTTCTTCTTTTATTTTCGGAAGATTTTTCGAACCTGCGGCGGCCTTTAGAGCTTTTACTTCTGTTTCGAAAGATTTCGCTTTCGAATAAACGTTAATAAGTGGAAGGACGACAAGAATTAAGATAGATCCCAATATTGCCAAAACTGTTATCAAAATCGTGGGAAGTACCTTTTTTGAGCCTTGCGGCTTTTGAACTTCTATCGCCACCTTATTTTCGGAAGCATTAAGATTGGGTTTAATTTGGGGTATGGGATTATCAGGTTGCATATAAAAATAATATCTGAAATTTACAAATTTATACAGCCCCTTTTCCAATGATCATGGCAAATGGGGTCTTAAGAAGAATCAAAAAATCAAGAAGTATTGACCTTTTTTTAGTATAATAAGAGTCCATCTCGATTCTTTTATCGAAATTTACCTCGCTTCGGCCCGAAACCTGCCAATATCCGGTTATTCCGGGCTTCATCGAAAGCACATCTTTAACCAATTCTTTAGTATAGGGATATTTGTTTGTCTGTTGCTCCAATTCGTCCGGATAGTAAGGCCTGGGACCTACTATACTCATTTCGCCCTTGAGTACATTGATAAGCTGGGGAATTTCGTCTATTGAATGTTTTCTTATAAATTTACCTACCGTGGTAACTCTGGGGTCTTCGTGAAGTTTAAAACTGGATTTTTTATATTCTTCATATAGTTTCTTAAATTTCGGGTCCCGCCTAAGAAGGCTGTGGGCATTAAGAATCATTGATCTAAATTTATATGGGTAAAAAAGTTTGCCGCCTTTTCCTATTCGTTTCGGAGTATCCGCAAAAACCGGACCGGGCGAGGAAAGCTTAATTAGAATAGATGTCGTTAGTATAACCGGAGAAAAAATAAGCAACAAAACTATCGCTCCCACTAAATCGATTGTTCTTTTTACAACCTCGTACACCATATTACTCAACAAATTCAGGTTTTTCTTTTTCCAAAATTCCAAAAAGATCCTTTACTTTCCCGGTTTGACTCGTCTCAGAAACCAAAAGGCCGTCCGGTGTATCGATAACCGTAATGTTTGAAAGTCCAATCACTCCTATTGCCTTACCTTTTGGCCCGATTACTAAATTACTATTTGAATCAATAAATTTGGTATAAGATTCCCCTTCCACAACATTTTCTTCCGCATTTTTCCTTACAGCTTTATAAAAAAGATCCCAGGTTCCCGCGTCTTCCCATCCGAATTCTGTAGGAATTGTAACACTTTTGTCTTGGGGAAGTTTTACAAAAATACCGAATTCTATAGTATCTTTTATAAATTTGTGATACTCACGATAGATAATCGTATCCTCATACTTACTACCATCGGCCTCCATTATTTTAATAAGTCCCTTATACATTTCAGGTTGGTACTTTTCAAAGTAAGAAAGCATCACATCTGTTCTCCATGCTCGATAGCCCGTATTTAGTAAGTAAGCATCCGATTGAAACATCTTTTTCGCAAGTTCTAATTCCGGCCGCTTAATTGTCTCTAAAATCTTAACAATTCTAAAACCAGCCACCTCATCAATTGTTTCACCGAACCTTACCCATTCGTTTTGCGTAGACGGAGTCTTTGGTTTTTCATTCACCGAAACGATCAACCCTGTTTCCTGGGCATACTTTCCCGCAGTTACCATTGCTTTTAAAAAAGTAGATTCTTTGCCTATAAAGTGATCGCTCCACGACACCAACATTACCTCCCCGGGACATCTCTTTTCCAATAACGCGGTTACAAGTCCAACCGCGGCCAAATTATCTTTTCTCTCGGGCTCGGCAATTATGTTTCTGGAGGGGATCTCAGGTACCTGCTTTTTAACAAGACTGATGTACCTCTTTTCAGTTGAAACTAGTATGTCTTCCGGTTTAAATACTTTCCTAAAACGTATATAAGTAGTCTGAAAGAAAGACCTACCGCCAATCAGGGGATAAAATTGCTTGGGAAAACTCTTGCGGCTGGCGGGCCACATGCGGGTACCGTAGCCTCCACAAAAAATTACAACTTTCATATATTTTCAATTAACTTTCCAAATTCTTTCTGAAATCTTTCCTTTGAAAACTTTCTGGCTTGATTGATGCAGTCTTCTGGTTTAAATTTCATTTTCTCAAATCGTTTGATTGCATCTACTAAGGAATCAACAGTTGGCTCAGGAAAAAATATTCCTGTTACTCCATCTTTAACAGTATCTAACACTCCGCCCCTTTTGTAAGCTATTACCGGTGTACCGGCCAGTTGTGCCTCAACTGCTACAATTCCGAAATCCTCCTCCTGTGGCATTATTAATGCGACGCATCTTTTATAGTAGACAGCTAACTCCCCATATGTCAATTGTCCGACAAATTTAATGTTTTCTTTCGCCATTCGTTTGAGCTTACCTTCCTCACTTCCGGTTCCAACTATTACAAGCGGCACGCCCATTTTGTTAAAAGCCGCAATCGCCAAATCAACCTTTTTGTAAGGTACTAGTCTTGAAACGACAAGAAAAAAGTTTTCTTCATTTACCACACCACTACGTAGTGGTGTAGTGTCCAAGGTATCTACAGGTGGAAATATTATTTCAGAATCTCTGTCGTAGTACTTTTTAATTCGATTTTGAACCTCTGTCGAAATCGCAATCATCACATCCGGCCTTTGAGAAGCAATTCTGTCCCACCTTTTAAGATGGTCCACCACCGGCCATGTAACACCTTTAAAGGTTGAACCTTTAAAATATGTCTCGTAGTGACTCCAAAGGTAGCGGGTGGGAGTAAGACAATAGCAGATATGTTTTGTGCATGGTTTTGTGATTATTCCCTTTGCTGCTTCAGAAGTAACCGAGATAACCAGATCGAATTCGTCTAAGTTGAAACTTTCAAAAGCAATCGGCATAAGAGGAGCAAGAAGCTCATGATTTGTCGATGCGAAGGGAATTTTTTGTAAGAAAGAGCTGTAAACTTTCGGGAAAACGGCTGCCCAGGAAGCTCTTTTTGAATCATAAACCGAAGTGTAAAGGGGCGCATCAGGAAAAATCTCATGAAGAGCGAGAAGCACCCTCTCCGCCCCGCCCCATTTATTAACCCGATCATAAACCAAAGCGGTTTTCATTTTTCAAACCCCCTTGGTTTGACTTCTTCTAAATAAACCAGAGCCACCCTCATCAATCTATTTTATTCTTTTATCGTTGACCAAGCCAGGACGTGATGGGAGAAACTCTATTCTGAGATCTTTCATCAAACCGGATTACCAAAATCTCACCTACCCCACCATAAAAATCTGATATTCTACCGTAATTTTCAAATTCCCGCATTACCAATAAGTCATCGGAATTAAGTAGAAAAGTGTCTGCCTCTCTAAAAAACTGCGCTTGGCCTTTAGGAACCATTTTTGCTGCATAAATACTAGCATTAGTTTGATGACGTCCTCCCACGACCTTACGGTCGGGGTTTCCTTCTTTATCTGGAGGACTACATGTCAGTATTCAATTCATCCGTGAGCTTACGCTCACGGTTTTCTTGAATGCTGTCATAAAAGCGGAGAATGGCTACTGATTTACCATCAAAATTTCTAATTTGCCGGAAATTCAAAATCAATTTGTAAAGTCTTAGGGTAAAGTGCATTTACACATTTACACCCTTAGGGTGGTTTAGGTTCACACATATTCTTGACAGGGATCTAATAGGGCTTTATAGTCAAAATTGCATGGCGACAAATAGAAAAACCATCTTCGCGACCGGAGAGATATACCATGTATTTAATCTAGGCGTTGAAAGAAGAGATATCTTCACAGATATCAGAGAGTACAAACGTGCAGTTGAAACAATCAGATTCTATCTCCACTCCAACTTACCAATCAGATATTCACAATTTATAAATCTGCCGCTAAATCTTAAAGAAGAATTTTCAGAAAAACTAAAACAACTAGAAAGGGAGGTAAGTATAATTGCTTACTGTTTAATGCCAAATCACTTCCATTTAATTCTTAAACAATTAAGAGAAAAAGGGCTAACAAGATTCCTCTCAAACATCACCAACAGTTATACTAGATATTTTAACGCGAAACATAAAAGAATTGGCCATCTTTTTCGGGGACCGTTTAAGGCCGTGCATATTGAGACGGATCAACAACTCTTCCATTTAACTCGTTACCTTCACCTTAACCCGGTTGCATCTTTTTTAGTTAACATTAATAAGTTAAAAGGATATATCTGGTCTTCCTTTCCTGAATATTTAGATCTCGTAAAGGATCCCATTTGTAATACCTCGCTTACTGATTCTGTGTTCCGCAAAAGAGAAGACTATGAGAAGTTTGTATATAACCAGATAGAGTACGCGCAAAAATTAGAAAAAATAAAACATTTAGCCATAGATTCGAAAAATGAGAAACAGTGTGAACCTATATCACCCTGAGGGTGTATGAACATTTCGTGAAGCGCCAAAAGCACCCTCTCCGCCCCGCCCCATTTATTTACTCGGTCGTAGACTATAGCAATTTTCATATACCTCCAGCGTTTGCTCTGCCATTTTAGACCAGGAATAGGTTTTTACAAACTCGTTTGCATCTTCTATCCTTTTCGCGCGTTCCCCTTCAGGCATTGCAAACGTGTCCTCCAACACTTTCTGAATGGAAGAAAAATCGTAAGGGTTAAAATAAATTGCGTTCTTTTTATATATCTCGTTAAAAATAGGAATATCAGAAGCAAGTACTAAAGTTTTTGCCTTCATAGCTTCCAGGCCTTGAAGACCGAATCCTTCAGACAAAGAAGGATATAGAAAAGCAACTGAATTTTCATAAAGAACCCAAAGATCTTCATCTGCTACAAAACCCAAAAGCTTTACACAATCTTCTGCTTTTAACTCGTTGATAACTTTATCAAGCTTATTAACAAAAAAGTTTCTTGCCGAGGCAATCAAAAAGAAAACCTTTTTACTTCTATCTTTATTAAAAAAAGTAAAGGCCTCAATTGCCCTCTTTAAATTTTTGTGTGGATATGCATTGCCTGCATATATAAAATAAGGTCTATCTATTCCATATTTTGTCAAAATTTCGCTTGCCCCGCGAAGCCCTGCCTTGCCGGCAGGCAGGTTTAGCGAAGTGGGGTTAACCCCCTCATAGGTAACCGTCACCTTCTTTTCATCCAAGAGATAAGTTGAGTTCGTTTTTCCGCCGTAAAAATCTGTCAATTCTTTTTTAATGGTGCAAGACGGAACAATTATTTTTAAAGAGTTCTTAACAGCAGAATCAAAAACAATTCTGTAACCAATCCTTTTAACCAGATATAAAAGAGGATTAAGCGTAGTTGCCTCAAAACCCATTTGTTTGTGCATGAGGACGTCGTGAATGGTAACAACGTATGGTTTTTTATACAAAATCGGAACATTAAAATGCAAAAAATGCACGATGTCGGGATTTTCTGAAGATATTATTTTAGGAAGAGCGCTTTGTTCTAAAAAACTATAGTGTCTAAATTCCGTTAAAACTTTTTTCCAATTTTCAGGAAACTTTAATCGGTCAAAGTACTTTTTTCTCAGAAGAATAACATAATTATTGTCTCTATCTATCTTCGCCAGCTCTTTAATCAAGTTTAGACTGTAGCGTCCTAATCCTGCATTCTCTAATCCCCAAAGCCGGCCATCAATTAAAATTTTCATTATTAAGTTAAAAATGCTTTCACATATCTTAATCTCCTAAGGAAATTTATTCCCAAAACCACAAGCAAACTAACCATTAATGGATATTTGTTCCATAATCTTTTTTTATAAAAAATTTCCATTGAGTTTACTCCGGCTAAAACATATTTTAGTTTTTCTTCTTTGGTAACTTTCCCAAAACTATGATGCTTTTTGCCTTTTGTAGCTCCTTTAATGTGTTGAATTGAAACTTTTGGGTAATAAACTATTCTCCAACCTTTCTCCTTAATTTTCCAACAAAGATCAATATCCTCCCCGTCTAAAAAATAATCCTCATCAAACCAACCAACCTCGTCTAAAATATTTTTCCTTACCATAAAGAAAGCTCCTTGAAGAACGTCGACTTCACAAGTTTCGTCAGCTGATAAGTAACCATACCAATACTTGGCAAACAACTTACTTTTTGGAAATACTCTATCTAGTCCGGAAAAGTGTGTAAAAGCCACCCAAGGTGTTGGAAAAGATCGTCTTGCGTCTTTGTCCAATTCACCGTTGAGAAGAACTATTTTACAGGTGAGTGCGCCAACTTTGGGCTCCCCCTCGATATAATCTATAGACTTTTCTAACGTTCCATCCTGAACTACGGTATCCGAATTTAAAAAGAGAACGTATTTGCCTTCTGCTAACTTTTTAGCCCTATTGTTCCCCTTTGCAAATCCAATATTTTGATCTCCTTGAATAATTTTAACCAAAGGAAACTCACTCTTAATCATTTCAACACTACCGTCAGTTGATCCATTATCAGAAACAATTGTTTCAAAATCTACTTCTTTTTTTACTTTCTCAAGTGAAGTCAAACACTTTATAAGAAGATCTTTTGTGTTGTAATTAAGAATTATTATTGAAAGATCAGGATTTTTTTTCATTTCCAACCTCTCTATAAATCTCATCTAATTCTAGTGATATCTTGTTCCAGTTATAACAGTCTTCAAACAATTTTCTTGCGGCTATAATCGTTCTTGAGTATTTTTCAGCATCTTCAATTAAGTTTATTGCAGCTTCTGCAATTTCGTCAGGATTATCTCTTATCCAAACTTCCTTTCCATCTTTAGCTTTTATTCCTTCTATTCCCACCGAGGTAGTTACTACCGGAATTCCAGCCGCCATCGCACCCAGGATTTTTAGTCTGGTCCCACCCGGACCTGCAAGCGGAGAAACGAATACAGATGCTTTTTTATAAGCCTCTCTAACACCTTCAATATCAGAAGTTTCAAGTTCTTTTATCTCAACTCCGTTTCCCTCTAAATTTCCGATTTTACCCTTAACTCCTTGTCCTACAATCCAACATACTGCTTGAGGGATTTTAGCTTTTATCTTGGGAAAAATATCTTTAATCAAAACCTCTGCCGCTTCCGTGTTTTGAAGCCAATTAAAATTTCCCTGATAAAAAACGATGGGCTTAGTTCTATCCCTTTCTTTTTCTCTAATGTCCCAAAGATTTACCAAATCCTCTCCCGCACCATTGGGTACGATTTCAACGTCTAAATCGTCAACCAATGAAAGCATTTTTGTCTTGTCGGCTTGTGAAACTGCGACAACTTTTTTTGCTTTTTGCCAAAATTTCGATTCCCAATATTTTAACTTATATACATCAATGTAAAGAAGCGGCTTTAAAAGAAAAAAGCGAAAGGTATCAACAAAATGCTGATACACTTGATATTCAATTGTCTGTTCAACCAATAGAATTGGTATGTCAGTTTTTGGAATATGAGGCATTACATAAAAAGTTTCCGCGTGTATCAGGTCATATTTTTCTTGAGCCATCTCTTCCTTAACAGCTTTTCTCTCTTCAGGCACAAGATTTCTAATAACCAAAAATGGGTAGGGGCCAAAACCGGTTAAAAGAATGTTTCTAAGGGTCCAGGGAGTCTTGGGACGCTTAAAAACTGAAACTTTTTTGCAATATTTTTCTAGTTCCGGAATATTCTTTTTTTCAATATCATCTTTTATCAAAGAAAAAAGAGTAATATCGTGTTTTTTACCCAATTTTTTTATTAAGTTATACGATCTTACTTGCCCTCCAGAAGAAGGCGGATAAGGCAAATAAGGGGTGAGCATAAGAATTTTCATATAATTAAAATTCTTGACTCTCGCCTAAGGCTCGAATAAGAATTTTCATTTCCCCCTTGCATTTTTCAGATCAACCACAACATAATTGTCAGTTTTTTCTAGAACTTTATATTTCTCCATTACATATTTCGTATCAGGATCGTTGAAGTTTACAGAAACATAAAAACTCGCGCCTTTAGCAATTACTTGGTCAAAAGATTCCTCGACAACCGGCCAACCGCGTCTTTCGGTTTGATAAAGAAAAGCGGTATCACCGTTATACGGTGCAATAACCAGCGCATCTTTGGGAGTAAGTCTGTCAACGGCGGCCCCTGCTTCGATTATTTCGGGATGATTTATTTTATAAAACTCTTTAACTTGATAAGCACTTATCCCAAACATCATTAAAACCGAAAAAACAAGGATAACTTTTACTAGAGGTGACTTAAATTCTTTAGAGTTCCATAAGTTCAAAACTCCTTGTGCAAGAACAAGACAAACAGCAGGAATGATAAAAATTTGGTAATAATCATGGCGTACAGACGCCGTAGCGACAACCGTCATATAAAGAAGCATTCCGAGCAGAAAAAGTAAGTTAAAAGTGGCTGTCTTAAGAATCCCCAGCGTAAATGGTAAAATCCCCCAAATTCCCAAGATTAAATTCCCAAGTCTTTCTCCAAAAATCCATCTCCAAAATGCGGGACGGAAACGGATTTTATCTCCATTAAACGCCCACTCGAAGTGAGGAATCCCTGCGGGAAACTGATTAACCCATATTCTCCAAAGAAAAAAGGGGGCAATTGCTATATCAAATGCTAAAACTAATTTAACATTCTGGAAAATCTTTTTAAATCCATATTTTTTAACCAACAAATAGAAAAGCGGCAACATATAAAAGAAGGTAAAGGGTTTAATAAGAAGTGACAGGGCAAAAAATACCGCAGAAATATATAACTGCCAGTCTAATTCGGTATCAATAAATTTTATGAACAAGTACATCGAAATGAGGGCAAATGCGGTAGCGGCAGGTTCGGGAAGTATTACTCTTGAAAAATAAATGTTGTAAGGCAGAAACGCAAAGAAAAACGCAGACAAAATTCCACCCGCCCTTCCCATAAATTTTTTTCCAATTGCAAAAAGGCAAACGGTGGAAATTAATGAGAAAATAATCGAGAGCATTCTTCCCCAAATTTCCAGAGAAAGTTTTGGAAACGTCAATACCAAGAGAGCGTGAATTCCATTGTAAATCGGAAATTCTACCATTCTTAATCCTTTGGGGTTATAAATTCCGGTCTGAATACTTGATATGTCGTGATAGCGGGGCAGTAATAGATTTATGCCTTTCTCTACGTATATTCTTGTTACCGAGGCGGTGTCTGCCTGCCTCCAGGAATGCCAATCGGCAACGGGGCTCGTGATCTTATATAAACGTACCAAGAAACCTAAAAGCAGTACCGTTCCCAAAAGAAAATAATCCAGATTTTTAATACGACCTAACTTTTTAAAAAAATTCATCATATTTGATTTTCACTATCGCTACGGCAAACCCAAGTAATAGCCAAAATGAAGTTGCAAATTTTGATGCCTCAAAAACATCTATAAATACTGCGTTTAGAAAAATTCCCGGGACGGCTCCGATTATTCCGGCAAGGTAAACGCTTCCTAAGTCCAGGTTTTGACTAAGTGGAAGAGCTTTCAAAAAAGCCTTGGCGATTCTTAAAAATACTATAAAGAATGACAAAAAACCCAATATTCCCAACTCGCCAAGAAGCCTTAAATAGTGACTATCAGTTGCCAAAGTTATTGAAGAAAATCCGGTTCCTAGTAGGGGATTTTTAGAAAAGGCTCTTATCGCTCTCGGCCATTCAACATTCAGTCTAATCGAAGTCGACCTGTCTTCGAAAACCGGCGCTACCGAAACTTCTTCTTTATTTTTAGAGCTCTCTCTTCTTTTCGGCAAAGATGCCTCATCCGCGGCTTGAACTATATTAACAGACTTTATATACATAATCTTGTTGGTCTTCATAAAATCCTTTACCGTTACTTGAATAACGGTGGAATATCTACCCACCAAATCCGGTGAGAATAACATAATAACGATACTCACAATTATTACTATTGGTATCGCCTTATATTTACGAATTAAAAATAAGGCTATCGAGACTCCAATAAAGTAAGAAACTACAGAAATTCTGGAAATCGCATTTATCAATAACCAAAATCCTGACGATATCACAAACAGGATAAGCACCTTTTTAACCTTTTCTTTTAAGGTAAAAAATAAAGAAAAAAGCACGGGAAAAACCAACACAAGATATGTTGCAAGGTCATAATGCCCGGCAAAGGTAGAAGGAATATGCGATCCGGGGGTATATCTTAAAGCAACACCTTTGGAATATTCGTTATTTTGAGTAGTAATTATCGGCCAATACAAATATTTTTGACCCATACCATAAATACCGGCAATAATAACAACTATCAAAACACACTTAAGATAAAAAGCCAAGTCTTTCTCGGTTTTTACCGAAGCTACTCCGATAAAAAATGCGGTGAAGTATTCCAGCCTTCTTACCCAATGCAAAATTCCAATATGAAAGACAACGGTTTTAGTTAAAAAAACCGCAGAGAGAAGTGAAACTAATGATACAATTAAAAAAATAAAGATTCCCTGATTAATTTTACTTTTCAGAAAGCTGCCGGGATTTCTTAAGGTAATTAAAAACCAGATAACAGCTACAATCAAAATTAGAAAATCCTCAATTCTTATGGATACATAAGTTCCGGGAACGTTTATAAATGGGAACTTTGGGTAAAGTGGAATCGCGATAAGAATCGCTGCCACGCCAAACTTTAGTGCCTTCTCGAGCGTCGAAGAAATCTTGTTGAGTTTCTCTTCAATGGATGTTTTAAACTTCTCTATAAGCTTTTGCATAAATCGATGCTGTGTCCTTTCCTTCAAGTATACCGAAAAGAACAATTCTACCCAAAGCTCCCAGTTTTAGAAGAAAACGAAGGATAGGGTATTGCCAAGAAGGGAAATGCTTTTTGTAAAAAAGTTTTACTCCGTTATATTCGGCGAGAAGTGGAAATTCACTTGTTGAACTTTTGCCCCCATAATGGATAATACTCCAGCCGGGCAAGTACCAAACTTCCCAACCGGCTTTTTTTATTCGATAGCAAAGATCAACCTCTTCCATATACATAAAATACTCTTCATCCCAACCTCCAACCTCATCAATAACTTCTTTTCTGGCCAACAAAAACGCGCCCGTTACCCAATCCAACTCCTTTTCTCTCAGATAAAAACTTTCGCCTTTACCGAAAAACGACTTACCATGAAACGGGTGAAACGGCTTAATCAAAAAGTCTACGCCCGGAATATCCTGAATAGTCATCCAAGAAAAAACTCGGATAAGCGTCGGGAAATACCCTCCGGTACCTTGAAGAGATCCGTCCTTGCCTTTAAGCATGCAGGAGGCAGCCCCAACCTTTTGATTTTTGTCCATCCAATTAACCATTTCAGAAAGCGTGTTATCTAAAATCAAGGTGTCTGAATTTAAATACAAAACATACTTTCCACCGGCTACTTTTGTGCCTTGATTGTTACCGTTAGCAAAACCTAAATTAGTTCTATTCTCTATCAACCGGAGATTTGGAATAGTGGGAAGTTTTTTGATCGCTTCTTGGGATCCATCCTTCGAACCGTTATCTACAACTATAATCTCATATTTAATCCCCTTCGTGTTTTTTTCCACAGATTTAATGCATTTTTCTAAAAAATCTTTTGTATTAAAACTGACAATAATTATGGAAAGATTTACCATTTTTTCTTAAGTGAAGAAATAAATTGTATTATTACGAAATATCCCAAAACTAGCGCAGCAGCTCCTATGGTTAACCGTACCATAACATTGGAAGGATAGATTTTAACCGTTAATTTTTGAAGATAATGATTTCCTCTGTACCAAATTTCATCTTTTGCAACTTTTGGTTCAAATCCATTTACGAAAAATGATTCCCTGAAGGGATGCACAATTTCTTCCAAGGAAGTACTTCTTGTTTGGTCTCTGATTAACGTTTGGGCATCCTCGGGCGGATAATTTAGTCTATACGTGGGAAGAGGGATACTTAAAAAGCTTGAAGCCCCAAATTCTTTAACATAGTGTTTCATTACCTCCGCCCTTGTAAAATTTGTAAAGTAAGCTCTCTTAAGCGGGATCTCCGTATCCGCTTCTTCCTGGGACTGAACCGAATCAGAAGGGGGAGATGGAAATTCCGGAGCAGGAATTGCCAAATAAATAAAAAAAATGAATGAAAAAGCTATGTAGAGAATTCGAAGAAAATTCTTCATTGGAAAAGTCTGGCCCGACCGAGATGATATTTGGGACTTTTGTTTTTCCTTTCTCCTATAACTTTTGCCGGCACACCCCCCACCAAGGTGAATGAAGGAATATCTGATGCAACAACCGCTCCGGCCGCAACTACCGCTCCTTTTCCAATTTTCACTCCCGGAAGGATAATTGCGCGCGGTCCGATGAAAACATAGTCTTCTATTTCAACCGGTTCCTCGGTTGCATGAAAATCTTCCGCTTCCAGATCGTGCTCGGAGTTATAAATCATAACTTCTGAAGATATATCAACATGACTACCAATTGTTAAATCCGCACGGCCATCAAGAAAGGCTCTGTCGCCAATAATTGTATCCTCGCCGATTCGAACTTTTGAGGGGTTGAAGAATTTGCATCCCATATGAATGGTAGTCCCTTTTCCGATTTTTACTCCGGCCAATTGAAAAACAATTTTTCTTATAAAATAAAAGGGAACGTGGAGACTGATAAGATGTATGACGAAAAGTTCAAAATCCTGGAGCCAGTTTTTAACTCTAATAAAAGCTTTTCTAAAGGCAATAGAAACTGTAAGTGGATTTCCATTTTTATCGGTAAATAAAATTCCCTTACTATTTATGTGTATATTTTCTCCGTAAATCATTTAAATAATATTTCTAAAGTTTGCCTTGCAGTTTTTTCCCAAGAAAAATTCTTTACCCGGGATAATCCTTTTGCCACAAGCTTATTATATTCTATTTTATTCATTGAAAGAACTTTTGATAAGGCCTCCTTAATACTTTCAATTTTATAAGGGTCAACTAAAATTGCCGCATTTGCCACTACCTCTGGTAAAGATCCTACCCTAGAGACCACAACAGGAATACCACAAGCCATCGCATTTAAAGCGTCAAGTCCAAAGCCTTCCCAAAAAGACGGCAGGATAAACACCTTAGCACCTGAAATTAATGGCCCTTTATCTTTTTCTGCCACATAATCTGTAAAGATAACCCTATTTTCTAATTCCAGTTCTTTTACCAATTCAAAAATTGAGGAGTAAAGCCATCCCTTTTTCCCCGCAATAACGAGCTTATTGCTTGCGGAAATTGAGGCAAAGGCCTTAATGAGCCCTTCGACGTTTTTACTTGGCTTTAAGGCACTAAGAAAAAGAATGTAGTCTCCTACTATAGTATACTTTTGCCTAACACGTCGCACATCCTCTTTATTAATCTTAGTATTAAAGCGTTTCTCATCATAACCAAGATGCGTAACATGAACTTTCCCGGCCGCAAAGGGGTAATGTCGCACAATGTCTTGTTTTGTACTATTTGATATTGCTATGACCGCTTTTGATACTAGTATTGACCAAGCACTCCAGAGCTTTAACTGCCAATAGTCTGTTTTTCTAAATTGTTCCGAAAATTCGAGGTAACCAAGGTCCATAATTGAGCATATACGAGGCATCGGGGCAAAAGGGGGAACATAGTGAGAGGGTGTAAAGAAAACATGCGGCCTTGTGGTTCCTCTAAATAGAGCCGGCATAAGCTTTGTTATTATCCAAAGGCCTTTGGCCGGAATCACATTGTACTTGAAACTCTCGGTCTCAGCCGGCATGTCCCTAAGGGGAGGGTTTTTAAGATAAACTATAAGCTTATGCCTACTTGACCACTCTTTTTGAAGCCGCCAAATAGATCTTAATAGCTCAAAAGCATACACGTTAACACCGACTCTGTTTTCAACGTTCGCCTCATTCCCATCAATCCCGATAAGCATACCTCAATTGTACTAAAACAGAAGTATAATAGGAAATCAGTTAAGAAAATGAAAATAATTACTTTTAATGTAAACGGAATTAGATCAGCGTATCGGAAAGGTCTTGAAAGCTGGGTGAAAAAAGAAAATCCAGATATTCTTTGTCTACAGGAAACTAAAGCTAGTGAAATTAATAATACCTCTTCATTATTCGAGACAAACTTACATGATATATATCATGTAAGTTTTAATCCTGCCTTGAAAAGAGGATATAGTGGCGTAGCCATCTACTCAAAAGAAAGGCCAATTAGACAAAGCAAAATCTTGGTTTTGACCGATTTAACAAAGAAGGAAGAATTCACACTTTGGAAGAGACTACTTCTTTGTAAGCAAGCTTGCCGCTTCGCGGTAAACTTCAAGAGTCTCCTCTGCTGCTTTTTGCCAGGAAAATTCTTTAGCCCTCTTAATTCCCTTTTCTACCAGACCTTTCTTATTATCCAGCGCTTTTTTTATCCCCTCTGCTATCGAGTCAACACTAGATGGATCAACAAGTACCGCTGCATTCCCTGCAACCTCTGGCATACTTGAAACATCAGATGTTACAACTGGACATTTACAGGCAAAGGCTTCTAAAATCGGTAGTCCAAAGCCTTCGTAAATTGACGGATATACCAAGGTCTCCGCCCCAGAGTAAAGTGTAGCCTTTTCTTCGTTTGAAATATAACCCGTGTAAACTACCCCTCTTGTCTCTGAAATCTGATCCGTACCTCCGGCTACAACCAGTTTTAAATCTTTTCCTGGTCTGACTTTCTCAAAAGCGGAAATTATATTATCTGTATTTTTTCTAAGTCCCACACCAACAGCCAAAATGTAATCACCACTTATTCTGTATTTCCTTTTTAGATTTTCAACAGTTTCTTTACTTCGCTGTTTAAAAACCTCGTCAACTCCTTCATAAATAACAACAATTTTCTTTTCAAGAATACCAAAATCTATAAGATCACTTTTTGTAGAATTTGAAGGCACTATTATTCTGTCTACCTCCTTCTTTACCCACTCTAATCGTGCTTTATGAGCCTCTGACACATTCCTAATAAAATCCCTCCCTCCAAGATCTGGAAACAATACAGGGGCAAGATCATGGACTGCGGTTACTTTAAAAGCGGAGGTTGGTGGTTGACTCCAATCAGATGAATGAAACACGTCCACTTTTCCTATTAAAGCTTCTATTGGTAAAATGTGTAGTCGGTTCCAGATTAAATCAGCAATTGTCGGTGGGATAGGGAAAATTTTTCTTTTGAAGTTTCCTCTTAGACCATTAACCATTAGCCTTAAGTCATTAATTCTTCTTAGTGATCCACCAAAAAGTATATATTCGTTTTCCTTGTCAACGAGAAGTAGATTTTTAACCAGATTTTCGACGTAAGTCGAAACCCCGGTTCCATAAATTATTTGTGAGCAATCAATTGCAATTTTCATTTTTGATATTTCCAAACAACTACTCCATTAAAATTATATTCTCGTATCTTTTTGAACTTTGCCATTTCAATCTTCTTCCTAAGCTTATCTTCCGGATCAAAAACGTCCTGCACATAACGCATGAGCCAAATCTCGCCTGTTTTATTCGAAAAACCCTCTGGGCCTGATATTATAGCGTGAGGGACGTAATAACGATAGGCTTCCATTTGCGAATTGGCAGGAAAAAGAACTAGGCTATCTTTTCCACGATTTGCTTCTATCATCCCAACCAATCTCCTCCAATCTTCTCTGCGAAATCGCGGATTGAATAAATAGGCGCCAGTTGAAAGTAAATTGACTGTCAATATAGTGACCAACGTGATATTTCGCCATTTCTTATCAAGCGATGAAATTCCTTTCGCCACAAGAAGATAAAATGCCGGAAGCACAAAAAGAAGTCTAAAGTATGAAAGGACCGAGACCTTAAGTCCGATAAGAATTATTAAAACTACTGGCACAAATAACCAAAGGGCGACAAGCTTGGTCTTTTCTTTCTTCGTGTTCTTGAAAGCCGCTAGGATCAGAAATCCGAAAATCAAAAATAAAATTCCTAGAAGTAGGGGATAGGTGAGAGGATTTTCGATGCTTACCCTTCCAATAATAAACTTTACAGGAATTAGTAAAACTTCCTTAAATGTTGTGCGACCCAAAATATCCCACCAGGCAGAGGATCTAACAGATAAACCCCCCAGGAATTGTTTCCAAAATATCGGTGACCACGCTAAAGCTGCAACAAGAAGTGGTATTTGGGAAAGCAAAAAATTCTTCCACCAGTGAAAATTTCTGCGAAAAAGAATTCCCCAGATACCAAAAACAGTCAAAATCGTTATTGGTAAATAATCCGTCAAAAAAATTAAGGGTAAGATTATTGAAAATAGGATCCAGAACTTTACTCTCCCCTCCTCCACCCTTGTGAAAAGATAAAAGGCTAAGGCGGCGAAAAAAGTTGCCATTACGTACATTCTTGCTTCCTGAGAATAGTAAACATGAAGCCCGGATGTAGCTAAAAGTAGCGCCGCAACCACTCCCACCTTACTATCAAAGAGTTTCTTTCCTATCAGAAAGACGACATAGACTGTGGCTAATCCAAAAACAACCGAGAGCATCCTTGCCGAAACTTCATTTAAACCGAACATCTGGGTCCAGGTCTTAAGCAAGACGTAATAAAGCGGCGGATGAAAGTCGCCGGGAGAGAATTTGGTAATTATCTGGCTAAAACTTAAATCTCTGGCAACTACTGCCGAGGTTGTTTCATCAAGCCAAAAAGACTGATTGAGAGAAATTAGTCTAAGTATAAGTCCGAATATAATTATTAGAAAAATCATTGGTTTATAGAATTTAATATCTTAGCGACTCCAGCAATTTTATCCTTTCCTATAGTCTGATCCCAAGAAAAAACCGCGACACCGATTGACGGCGGAGTTAAAGCTTGTCGAACTTCTTCCTTTATTTCAGTAAGTGTAAGCTTGTCATCTAAATCATCTGGCATATCTTTTAGTTGAACGATGGGCAAAATTTTGGCTTTCATTTTTAATGACGCAAGATATCCTATATATTCTCCAATATAGCTAACCGGTTTATTTATCATCCTGTGATAAAGCATTGGACTTACATAGTCAAAAATATTGCATAGTTGTGAATGGTTTTGGCCAAGTTCAGTCTGCAATCGCCCTTCGAAATCCCTTGATGTACATGGAACAGCAAAATATCCAATTTTTATATTAGATGGAATTTCTTCTCGAAGATTTTGTGCCAGATCTTTTATGACCAAGGTTCTGTCTTTCCCTTTACAAAACTCACATCCGATGTGTGTTCCTACAAGTTCGTTTTTTAATCGTTCCCACTTTCCCTCGAATCTCAAATGGTCAAACCAAATAACATCCGGATTCCAGATAAGTGCGTCTCCGACTTTCTTAAGCAAATAATTTTTCCCCTCGGAAGAGACAGGGCAAATGTTTGCTCCGGGAAAAGAAACAAGAGAAATACCGAATTTAAAGCCAAGCCTTTTTATTTGTTGGACTCTCTGTTCATTCAACTTTTCCAATGAAGCCATAACGAAGAAGGCTTTTGGATATTTCAATTCGTCGTCAGTAAAATCCCTGAATTTATACTCAAGAAATAGGGAAACTTCTTTTCTCATTTTGATATTTTACCAAGAATTAAGTATTCCAAAATTCCGATAAATGCCCCGAAGTCAGAAACAATTTTGAAAACAAAAAACTCCGGTAGCATGTAGTATGTAGCAAGTAGCATGCCGACTATTAATGAAATAGGAAATGAAACCCGGATTAGAGCTACCAAGCTACCTAAAGCACCTAATTTGTATCTCCGCTTTGCCATCCACTTTGATTGAATAAAAATCTCGGATAAAGTTTCCGGATTTTTATGATAAAAAATTGCGCCGGGTGCTGCGACCGCTTCAATTCCCAGCTTTTCTGAGAGCGACCAATCATCTGTGTAACCTGCTTTCTCGTCAAATCCTCCCGCTTTTCCAAATTCCTCTTTTAAAATCGCTCTAAAAACCTTTTGTATATTCGGATAATTCTCGATGTGCATTTTTTCCGGAGGAAGTCCCCTATTTATATTCCAACATCTTGCCCAAACGTTATCTTTATTTGCCAAATATTCTTCTTTGCTAAACGTTCCAATAGTTTTTGCGTCAATAATCGGTCTCACCAAATTCTTGATGAAGTCCTTATGAAATGTCATATCACTATCAACAAAAACTAAAATCTCGCCTTTTGCATGCTTTACCCCCAAATTTCTCGCAGCCCCCGCTCCTTGATGTTTCTGACGAAGCAAGTTAATTGATTGATTTGTTAATTGGTTGATTTGTAAAACAGAGGCAACTGTTCGATCGGTCGAACCATCATCAATTACAATAATTTCAACCTCCTTGTAGTTTTGTTTTGCCAACGAAGTCAAACAATCCCTTATTGTTTTTTCTTCATTGTAAGTTGGTATAACAACCGATACTTTAGTCATAAATTTTCAAACAAACCTTCGTATTGTTTTACTATCTTGTCCCAAGAAAATTTCTCTGCCTGACGTCTGGGTTTATCTCCCCAATTTGTGTTTAGAGCTTTTTCTATGGCTTGAGCATAGGCCTTGATATCTGTGGGGTCAACGAACAAGCCGGCATCCCCCACTATTTCCCGGCGGATGGGGTCATCATTGGCCACTACAGGTAATCCGGATGCCATGGCTTCTAACAGAACTATGCCAAACGCTTCCCAAGAACTGGTGGGGTAGGTAAAAAGATCACAAGCTGTATATACTTTGGGCATTTGGTCGTATGGAAGAGAAATAATTTTAAATCTTCCCTTAAGATATGTATCCCCAAGTTTTTGCAATTGATCCTTCCCCTCTCCTTCGCCCACTAGAAGGAGCGAACCCATGGGTAATTGGCTCACGGCTTTGATCAGCAGGTCTTGTCTTTTCATCCATGACCACATGGCTCCAACGCATAAAATAATGGGGTGAGGAAGATGGACTTCCAGAGGTTTGGCCTGTGGGGAAAATTTTCCGGTATCGACCCCGTTGGGAATTTTAACAAGCTGCTTAAGAAAAGGATTGGCAGATTTAGCCCAGTCACGCTGAAAACTAGACAACGGTACAAATACGTCCGGAAAGCTCCAAAGAGCGATTCTCTCGTCTATTCCTGGACCGGCGTGGCCAGAAATAATCATTTTGGCGTGATGCTGCGTGGCCCAGAGCCGGCTTAATATCCCCTGCCAACGGTTGTTGGTAGGAATTATTATTTGGGTATCTGAATCAACTAAGGCTAAGGATTTGACGGCGAATTCTCTGCCGGCCAAAATGTCTTTTACTTGATTTATGCCGGCGGCCAGTAAACCTTGGGATGAAAATTTAACTTTAATTGAGACCGTTACTGTTTTATATTTCACTCCTTTTACGGGTGGACCAGTTTGATAAACCGTAACTTTATGACCGAGAGAAGTTAATTGATTTGAGAGTTCATGAACGAAAGCTTCCACTCCCCTATCGAGTAACCCCGAATAAAAACTTAAAAATGCAATTTTCATACTTCGGTTCCTTTCACTCACTCAGGGCAAGTTTTCTTTGCCATAGCCAAATTCCAGAACTGACCTCTTCTTTCTTGATATAGTTTTCTTCTATCCAGTTTTTAATCTTTTTGGGTTGGTAGACTCCTAAGTCGTGCCAATTCCCCTTGAGAGGCTTCTGCCAAAATATACTCTCAGGAGGGTCTTTTGCCCATCCAGAAATTATTTCTTCTTGAACTCCCGGAATTTCCAAATACCAGCCAAAATTATCAGTCCAACGTTTTGGCGGAACTCTTCCAGCGAAAACATATAAAGTTGAGTATGGCCCAAGAAGGAAAATTTTATCGTCCGGATTTGTTCTTTGAAAAATTAATTCACCTAACTTAATATCTTTTTCTCCCCAAAACCTCGGCTCCTTTTTCCAATCAGAAATCACAGTTGGCCGGATAATTATTATTGCGATTAATACAAAGTACATAGCGCAGAGTGCATAGATAAATTTGCTTTTAATCCTACCGGCTAAGTATCCAAAAAGAATTGCGATAAATGCCAGTACCAGCTGAAGGTGAAAAAAGGAAAAACGGGGATAGACCAGTGCAAAAGAAAGTAGCAAGTAGCAGGTAGTAAATAGCATGGGTTTGTTCGCAAGAAAACTTTTCCAGGACTTAACTAACAAAAGAACTAGAGGCAGAATAAGGAGTGCAAGTGTCAAAAGCTGATGATTCGACAAAGTCATTTGAACATAACCCGGAAATTTACTCCAATAAGTGAGCGGATAAATAAGCGTCCAGTTGATAAAATTCGCTAGCGAATTTTCAGCAATCAGTCTAAGTATAAGTACAAGTCCAAGAAACATCGGCCCCAGAAGAAGATATAGCGTGGGCTTGAACTTCCTATTCCTATATACTATATACAATATACTAAATACCAAATACAACCCCGCTGTTTGTTTAATCAAAGCGGCAACTCCTAATGCAAATCCGATGATAATTAAATTCTTGGGAGAACTTTTTTGTAGCAGGTAGTATGTAGCAAGTAGTACGGGAGGAACTATTGCCAGATCAAACCAAAGCTGGTTTCCCTCCAGGAACGGCTGAAGTAGGATGTAGGATGTAAGACTTAAGATTACACTTAAATTATTTTTTGTTATTTTTCTAACGATTGCAACAATTAGTAAGTCGTTTACTAAGATAATTGTCCAAGTAAAAATCTTTAGAACTAGGAGTTTATATCCAAAAACTTTATAAAGAAAGGCGAGTGCCATGGTAAGAATTGGCGGATAAGGGTGAATCATATCCTTGTAGAGCAAAAATCCATTATTGCGAAGATACGCATACGAAATCATCTCCGGCCAGACAGTAAACTGCAGATTAAAAAGCAAAAAAAGATGTAAACCCAAAAGGCAAACAAAAAAGACGATAATTTTTTTTGACATATATACTTATTTTTGTTAATATAAACGCAGGTTGGATGCTTTGGCGACCACCGCTCGTAATTGACGGTCTGAACCAGACATTATCTCCTCACACGAGATCTCCAGCCTTTTTTATTTGATTTGAATAAGATAAGCACTTCTTCTGAATTGACAACCATATCTGGTTTTATTTTTCCTCTGTATGTTTCTATGGCAATCTTGTGAGCAGGACTATTTTTTGTAATTTCCATAAAATGTATTTGTGGGGAAAGTTTCTGAAACTTCCTGTAAAAATTAACTAAAATCAATTTTATTGTTGCCTCATGCCCAGGATACTCTTTATCAATTATTACCTCGCTTATTTTTTCGCCTTTTAAAAGCAAATAAATTAAGGCTGCAAACAATTTATATATAAATACTTTTTTGGGGTAATCCTGTTTTCTTAATACCAAAATTGCTTTTCTCTTTTCCCTGCCAGCAATTTTGAGAGTCTTCGTCTTGCCATTTGCAACAGCAACTATTGTAAGACTGCTCGTATCCTCAACTTTGCCAGACTGATCAATTTGATATACCACTAAACAATTTTACCATTCTAGAAGCATCTGATAAAATTCAACTATGATTAAGGTTGTTGCTTTTGATTTTGGTGGAGTAATGGGTTCAGAATCTGATGACTTCGAAAACACATTCAAGAAGATTTCCGAACTGTCCGGACTAACAACGGAAAGACTTCATTCTATTTTTGATAATCATTGGCCGAAACTTAAAATAGGAAAAGAATCAACAAAAAACTTTTGGAAAGATGTTCTCAGAGAATCTAGTAAACATATTGCTGGAAATGATTTAGAAAAAGAATACGAATCAAATATATTTATAGATAAAGAAATGTTAAAAATAGTAGATGAGGTAAAAAAGAAAAATTATAGAATCGTGCTGCTTCCGAATGAAACAAAAGAATGGATAGACTATAAAATTAAAAGATTCCAACTGAATATGATATTCGACAAAATTTACTGCTCCGCCTACCTTGCAATCGGTAAGCCCAATAAAGAAATCTTCGAATATGTACTAAAAGATCTAATGATAAAACCTGAAGAACTTTTGTTTATAGACAACCAAGAAAATAACATTGAGGTAGCAAGATCATTGGGTATAAATTCAATACTCTACACAAATTCACAAAAGGCAAAAGGGGAAATTATGCGTTCCCTTTCCATCTAACTTGGAATCCTACCAAAGGCCTGTTCGACCTAACCGGACTTTTGAAAGATGTATTAATTCCCTCTCTTGCTACCTTGAGAGTATCAGGTTCTGTTGTTGGTCTCCACATAATTCTATCCTCGATATCTTGAGGTATCACAATCTTACTGTAATTGATCTCAATCGTATCTAAGTCTAGAACCTTAGTTTCTAATGTCTTGTAGTACACATTAGCTTTAGATAATACGCCATATTGTTCTTCGACTCTAAAACCTCCGGATAATCTAAAGCCCAACGATTTGGGGTTTGCTTTATATAAAACTTTTCCTGGATTCTGTTTTTCCCACTTACTAATAGGAATTCTCAATGTGTACGGGAAAATATTTTCCTTGCTTCTATTGTCATAAACCTAGCGTGTATTATACAGGGTTTTACTGTCTTTTTCCAATCAAACTCATGCTATCTCCCATATTTAGCCAAGTAGTAATTAACGAATAGGGAAAAGTAATTAGATTAGTAATGAAACGTTTTTTTAGGGTTGTTAAGGCATCCAAAAGTTCAAGCCATGGATTTGCAAATTCTAAAAGTCCGGATCTTGACTCTTGGTGAATAACTTTAAATCCGGCTTTCTCAAAAACTCTCTTTAGAGTTTCAAAGGTAAAATGAAAAAGGTGCTCTTCTGGGGTTAAGAACCGCCAGTAATAACCAAATATTTTTGAAGAGAGACTTCCAAAATTTGGAACGTCCACAAAGACTATTCCACTATTTTTTAAAATTGTCCTGACCTTTTTTAAAACAACTATTGGGTTTATGACGTGTTCTAGGGTATGGTTTAAAATAACAACGTCAAAATAGTTAGACGGTAGCCTTGCTTTTTCAAAAGTTGATCTTAAAACTTTTATGCCTTTTTCTTTGGCTACTTCTCCGCTTTCCGATGGCTCTACTCCCCACACTTCACATCCTTTGTCCTTGAAAAGCTTCAAAAAAACTCCCGTTGAACAACCTATATCAAGAACCCTCCTTTTTCTACTACTAATGAATCGATTCATTAGTAGTAACCTCTTAAGAAAAATGTTGCGAAACATTTTCTCAAATATTTGATAATCTTCATCTCTATGATAGTTCTCATAGCTTGTCTTTGTCTTGCCATGAGTAGCAATCAAACCACAATTTAAACATCTGTCGACCGAAAGATTATTAATTACATGAAGTTTTTTAAATTTTTTGCCGCCGCACAAAACGCATTCCACCTCAAAAAATCCTCCTTTTAATTCTTTTAAGAGGGGTTTCAAGTAATGCCCTCAATTTATAATTTCGATCCATTGTGGCCCATGGAGAGGTAACTATTGTCGGTCTATTTCGGAAAAAAACTTCAGGATAATAAAAATCTTTAGGAAATTCTTCTCCAATCTCATATTTGATTTTAAACTTTCTTCTGTAAGCCAGCAGGTCTTGTCCAATGTTTCCCGATCTTAACAGGTGTGTAGCATGCAAATAAGGGGCTTCGACGTAGCGATTTTTTTTGGGATCACGATTCTGAATCATATTATTATTCTTATCTACCCACCCCCAGTCCCATTCCACTCCAAACGATTTCAATCCCGGTATCTTTCGGTTTATACCACGAAGGTTCATGTGTCCCATCCTTCCCGCAAGTCTATATCTACCCGCTTTTTCTTCAAGATAGTGATAAACGTCTCCAACAAGATTTACCGTTGGAACAACAATAGATTCAAGCATGTCCCCTTCCTCTTTAATCAATTGAATTACTTTTGAAATAGAATCATCCCACCAGATTTCATCTCCATCTACAACTAAAAACCAATCAGATTCTGTCGCATCTAACATTTTTTGCCTTATATCGTCTTCATTTCTAAAATTCTCTCTGATAATTCTGAAGTCTATTTTTTCTTGAGACTCTTTGGTTTCTAAAATTTTCTTTATAATTTCAAGCGTTTCATCGTTACTCCCATTGTCCCAAAGTAAAATTCTATCAACATAATTTATAACTGACATTACTGAATACCAGATAAATCTGGCTTCGTTTTTAACCAAACAATGACAAACTATTTTCATATAGATTTTTTGAACTTGTTCATCACCCAAACTGCCGGGACAACCAAACCGAAGAGATCTCCAACCAGAATTGCTAAAGCCGCTCCCACAATTCCAAAGTTTGCGATAAAGAACCAACCCAAAATACCAACAATAAAAAGTTGTCCAAGCGTTATCCATACAAACAATTTTGGGTATGCAAAATAATAAATAATGCTGGTATGGACGGGGACAGAGATTAAAAATATTGATTGTGCGACAAGAAGAATTATAAAGGGAGCAATACTTGCATAGTAAGCGGCGCCATAAAAATGTGGAATTACAAAATAAGATAACGGTATACCGAAAACCAAACCGATAATCGCCAGACCAATTACAAATAACTGAAATTTCTTAAGATAAGAAATCACTTTTGGATTATTATCAAAACTTGCAAGTTTGGGTGCAACGACTACCCCCAAAGCAAAAACTATTTGGGGAACGACACTTGCAAGATTATTGGCAACAGAATATATACCGACATCTTCTAACGTAAGAAATCTTGTGATCAAGAAAGTGTCTAATCTTGAAGCAACTGCTGCAATTAGGGTAAAAATCGCAACCCATTTATTAAATGAAAGTAGTTCTTTGATGACCGATCCCTCGCCTTTCACGACTAAAAATTTAGGCAGGAATAATAGTCCTCCCAGAAATCCAAAAAATGGGAATAGTATATAAACCCAAAGTGAAGAATTCAAACTAAGAAAACCTGTGTAAAAAAGAATAAAGATAACAAGAAGTCTCAACAGATTAGATGAAATAATAAGTCCTCCCCAAGCCCAAAATTTTTGTAAAGCCTGTATTGCGGAGGTTGAAAAAGAAAAAAGTAGTGCGCCTCCCACACCCAGCAAGGAAAGTCTCAAAGGATAAACTAGCTCTGGTTTCTTAAAAAAATTCCATGCGACAATCGGGATTAAAAACCATCCCAACGCCAAGACGATCAATGAAAATAAGATTTTTATTTCAAGACTCAACTTAAGGACTTTAAGTGCTCTCTGCTTTTCCGAAACAATATATTTTCCAACAAATTTAACAATTCCCGTCCCGGTTCCTACATCCGAAATATCTCCGAGGAGGGTGAGCGTCGCAACAGAGACTGAAAAAATTCCAAACGAAGACGGACCCAAATAGCGCGCCAGGAGTATATAAAAAACCATCCCTAACGCCGCGTTTATAATCGTTGCGGAGGAGGTGATAACACTCTCATACACCGTTCTTGTTTTCAATAACGAAAGTATCTTATCCTTCATTGTTCTTAGTTTTTACCCATAAATATATAACTCCCAGGAGTAGCAAAGAAACTCCCGACCAATACATTCCCCACCGCACATTTTCCTGTCCTTTAAATTCAATTCTCAAGTCTCTCCATTTATCATCGACGTAAAATCCATTAACCATAGAAAAAATAGGTACAGAATCATGAGATTCTTCACCGCGTCTTAGTTTCCAAAGTGGACTGAACCTATCCGTAAATATAATCCAGTGATAACCCTCGGATGGGATAAACTTATATTTTAATGTTCCCCATTTCTCCATATTGACTTCCCTGTATCCTAACTCTGATTTCAAATTTTTCATATCAGTCTCGCCAAAGTGTTTGACAAAAACATCGGCTTTTGCCAGCGCCTTTTCATAATCGCTCTTTGAAACCAGTCCAACCGTATTTAGAATCTCCAAATCATAATTATTTTCAAAGACTTGCACAGATTTGCCTTTTGAAAGTTTAAGGGGGGTACTACTCCACCTCATCTGAGTTTGGTGTTGGGAAGGAATCATTGAGCGGTAAATTAATAGATAATCTCCATTTTCGGGAACCTCAAATTTAAATTCAATCTTTTCACCTTTTTTAGTAGAAAAAGCAATTCCTTTTCCAAAATCAAAGTCGTTAAACTTAATGCCTCTAATCAGAAGCTCGTATTTATACTTTAGATATTGATCTTTTGTATAAACAGCCCACTGCTTTTTAGACGCCTCACTTGGGCCAATAAAAAACTTTTGTAAAAAACTCATTGCAAGATCGGATTTCTCCCTGTTGTTAAAAATCAGCGAGACAGAGTTTGCGTCAAGACCCTCAAGATCCGTAAAGTTGAGCTTGCCGTCTTCGAAATATACAGTTGGCACGGGCAAGTTGTTATTTTCCAATGGCTGACCAACAACCGCCACCAACTTCTTGACCGCAAAAAATCGGGGATAAGCATCATTAACCTTATATACCGGAATATTTGTTCCCCAATTAACTTTCTCCAGATTCTTGGAAGAATTAATCAAATTCAGAATTGCATTCCAGTTCTTTTTCTCACTGTCATCTTTTGTCATAGACCTGGGATCATCGGACAAAATCAAATATCTAATTCCCAAAACTCTTAACCATCCTGCATAGTTGTCAAAATTTAAGAAATTAAAAACATCCTCACCGGCATTCATATAGGCAAACGGCCAAAAGGTCGCAAGGTCTCTGGCGTCAATTGCCGGGTGGTCAATGGTTTCGAAAGTAAGTGGATGTCTTTCCGGAAACCAAAGAGTTCGATAAGCAAAGCTTGCGCCTCCGGCGTAAAATGAGTTATCGCTTTTCAGATTTTCATAAATCTTTTGTAAGTCTGTATTTTGTTGCCTATTAGACAGATTAAAATTCATCTTTCCCAAAAGTGCGGGAGAAATTAACAATAGAAGGTAAATATAAAATGGGACTTTTAGTTTTTGCGAAATTGCGTCAATAGTATTTCCTATTAACATTCCGCCAAATAGAACCAAAGGGATAAAGAATTTTGTTGAGTCCCGAAAGGCCGATCCATAAGGTAGGTTAACAATAAAATTGTAAGAATATAAAATTGCGAATGCTAAAAAGATAAATCCTAAAGAAATTGTCTTTCTTTCTCGTCTAAAAAATAAGCCTCCAAATATCAAAAGAGGCACAACGGCAAAATAAAAAGGCGGACGAGAAACTTTACCAAACAAATTCACCGGCCAATGAGGGGCACGCAAAAGAAAGGGGTCAAACCATGATGTAATCTTTAATTCCGATGGAAGAAATGGGTGTCCGGAACCTCCGTTTTTGAGAAGAGGATATATCCAATATAAATTGATTAAGAACCAACAAAAAATAAGAGGCGCAAGAAATAGAAGAGACTTAAACTTTAATTCTAAAATTTGCCAGATCACTACTACCGCCAGGGCAATAGCTGCAATTCTCGGGTCCGCAATCCCACACAATACTAAAAAGAAAAGGCCTAAATAAAAATTTTTAAGGGATGGAGCGTCAACCAGTTTTTTCAAAAAAAGCAAAGATAAGGGAAAAAGTCCATAGGAAAGAGCTATTCCAACTTGTCCACCATCAATTACAAGAAGGAAATACGTATTAAGAATATAGAATAACGAAGAAAAAAAGGAAACTGTCTTTGATAATTTCAAATATCTTGTCAACAAAAACGGACCAACACCCGCAAGAATTATCGAAGGGAAATAAAACAAAATTCTAATAATTAAATCGTTATTTAAGGTAAAGATGTTATGTAGCAGTCCATAAACTACCATGATCGGCGAAAGCCAAAGAACTAGATTGACACCACCCAAACTGTGTCCGCGATTAATCCATGCTAAGGGTTCACTCACCAGTTCTCTCAGGCCTTCCGGATAAAAAAACGGCGCATCTCCCCAAACGAGATGCCCTAGCCCGCCTGTCGGCGAGGTAAAAAGAAAAAGGTTCTTAAAAACAAGAAGGGAAGGAAGGACAATTGCCAGGAAAAATGCTATGTTCTTGAATCTCACATCTCAATTATATATACTCATCGCTCCTTAGTCACTATATGGGTAGATGAAGACAACTCATTGGCGCTAAATGTATTTTTGGTATAAAGTACTCCCACACATGTCTGTTTTTTTAATTCTACTCACGGTAACTACTTTTGTTTACCTCCCATTTTTTGCAAATCCTGCCTTACTCTTAAATAGAAATAATGATCTGACAGAATTTTTCTGGCCGATTTTTTACTATCTAAAGCAAAATATTTTGGTAAATCATCAAATTCCTTTTTGGAATAATATGTTTTTTGCAGGCACTCCGCTTTTGCCAGACCCTCAAAATCCTATCTGGTATTTGCCAAATGCAATTTTTCTTTTTACTGATATCAATACTGGAATAATAATATCGCTATTTTTACATACTCTTTTCGGAAGCATTGGTATGTATATTGCTTCAAGAAAAGTTTTTAAATTTTCTAGCCTAATAAGTCTTATGGTTTCTGGAATTTTTACTCTTTCCCCTATTTACTTTTCTTATTTGGAAGCTGGGCATTGGGGTCTTGCGATTTCTTGGACTTGGATGCCTTATCTTTTACTATCAACTTACCAACTTGGAAACAAGCCAACTCCTAAGAATGTTTTCCTTTTTGCAATTAGTGCAAGTTCCATGTATTTCAATCATGTTGTTACTGCATTAATTGCAATTGCCCCGGCGGTAGTTTACTGGCTATACAAAAAATCAATCCGTTATCCGACAGTAGCTCTACTTTTGGCACTTGTTACCATATCTCCTGCTTTAATTCTCCAACTCTCGTGGCTACCAAACACAACCAGGCAAATTCTCCTTGCTTACCCTGAAACATTTCCGATCTGGAGGGGAAAAAGGGAATATATAAGAACTGTATTTCTTTTTAATCCCGAAACCGAAAAGGCAATTACTTTTGGCATCGTTCCAACTATTCTGGCTTTGTATGGATTTATTAAATTAAAAAGAAAACTTAAACTTTTTTTAATTCTTCCCGCTATATTGTTGCTTTTAATAGTTCTTAACAATGTTTCGCCTATTTTGCCTCTTCTTTTAAAGATTGATTTCTTTGTACTTATGAGAGTAACAACAAGAGTTTGGTTTTTGATTTTCTTTATTCTACTTTTTTCGTTTGGTTATGCTCTTGAAAAACTAAATAAATATATGACAGTCGCACTCGGATTCTTGGCACTAGTTGAATCAACCCTGATTGGCTACTCATATTTCGTCAAGCCGATATCAGCAAGGGAAAATATTCCAGTAGTAATCTACAACATTTTAGAGTCAGACAAAACCAATTTTCGTGTATTTTGCCTTTCTCGATGCATCCCACAAAAAGAAGCGGCGTTGCGTAATTTGCACCTCGTCGAAGGATACGGAACCTTACCTGAAAAGAATTATTTCTATGTACTTGGGGAAGCTTTAAACACAAGATGGGACAAGTACTCCTTAAGCGTTCCGCCGTTTGAGGCATATCTTTATCAAAAACTCCAGCCAAATGCCAAACTTCTTAGGGCATTCAATACAAAATACGTGATTTCAAAGTATCCTCTTAACGACACAAATTTTGTTTTTTGGGAAAAATTCGACGAATATTATCTATACTTAAATAAACTATGGTTTTAGTCTTAATTCTTGTTTCGTCATTCATACTTCGTCTCCGATACAATATATTTTAAAACCTTCTCAACCTTTCTCCAAAAAGTAAAGTAACACCAATTAAAAAGGACTGGAACGTATAAATTGAGATCCTCTCAGCCCAAACATTTATCCCCAAGATTCTCATTCCTCCCGCAAATATCCAAAGCAACAAAGACACAACAAACAAAGATCTACTTCCTGCTCCTAAAAGAATAACCGAGGCGATAAGCGAAATAAAGACAATAACATTGATACTTATTATCCAAAAAGGATCGAAGTATTTGGCCGAATGTAACAACACCAGGATAATTAGTAAAGTGTTAAATATCGCCAAATTTATATAATGAGAAGAAACCCAAACGGCCGCTTTTTTTTGGAGATTTACGAGAATTTTTGAGTGTAACATTATTATTTATGTCGACTCCTCCGAATGAGAAAATATCCGCAACTTATGAGAAGTGTTAAACATGATATCGCCAGGCCGGTATTAAACAATATTTGGGGTTTATAGTATATCTTGAAAGTATATTTATCAGGCATTCCTTCAAAATACCAACCGTTTGCATATAAGTTTATAGAAAAGTGTTTTAATTCGGCATTAATGGGATTACCCATCTCATTAAAAACTTTAATTTCCCAATCAGGCGAATAATTCTCGG
>CAYISM010000003.1:0-47623 GCA_964366085.1 uncultured Gammaproteobacteria bacterium
ACTTATCATTTACCTGGCAACACTAACCTAATTGAGATATAATTCCAGGTATTGGACTCGTAGCTCAGCTGGTTAGAGCGTTGCATTGACATTGCAAAGGTCCCCCGTTCGAGCCGGGGCGAGTCCACAATATGTGGTAGAGCGGTCGCCTGAGGCGACAGGTCGTTGGTTCAATCCCAACGTCGTCCACTTAGTTTCCTTAATTGTCTGCCTATTTTAGGCCGCAGCATTAAAGCGGCTTTTTTTATGAATATCAAAAACGTAGCTATTATTGCCCACGTTGACCATGGAAAAACCACCCTGGTTGATGCTTTATTGCGCCAATCACACACTGTTTTAAATAAAGAAGTTGCCGAAGAAAATCAAATGATGGATTCTAACGAGCTTGAACGCGAGCGGGGAATTACTATATTTTCCAAAAACGCTTCGGTTGAATATGAAAGAGTAAAAATTAATATCATAGATACCCCCGGGCATGTCGATTTCGGAGGAGAAGTTGAGAGAGTTCTTTCTATGGCAGACGGAGCACTTCTTTTAGTTGATGCCAAAGAAGGTCCAATGCCACAAACTCGTTTTGTATTAAGAGAAGCTTTAAAGATGGGATTAAAAATTATAGTTGTCGTCAACAAAATTGACAAAAAAGATGCAAGGGTTGATTTTGCAGTAAACAAAACCTTTGATTTGTTTATTGACCTAGGTGCTGATGAGGAATCTGCTTACTTTCCTACTATTTACGCTTCAGGAAAAGACGGAAAAGCTGGACTCACCTCTGACCTTTCCAAAATGACCAATATTACGCCTATTTTTGAGGCAATTCTCAAATACATTCCGGATCCTTCCGGAGATTCTTCTAAGCCGCTTCAAATTAGAGTTTCCTCAATTGGAAAGGATAATTTTAAAGGCCGAATTGCAATAGGAAAAATCGCAAATGGGACAGTTAGAAACGGACAAGAAGTAACCCATATCGATAGAGAAGGTCATATTTCCAGCTTTAGAATTACTTCAGTTTCAGTTTTTAAAGGTCTGGAAAAGGAGTGTGTTGAAGAAGCCTCCGCCGGGGACATTGTAGCAATTTCCGGTATTCCTAGCATTACAATCGGAGAAACAATTGCAGAGTGCGAAAATCCACAAGCTTTGCCACTTTTATCCATTGAAGAACCTACGGTAAAAATGATTTTTATGGTAAATAATTCACCCTTCGGTGGACGCGAGGGTGAATTTAAAACCTCAAGTCAAATAAGAGAAAGATTACATAAAGAACTCGAAACGGACGTTGCTTTAAAGGTTGAAGAAAATTCAGACGGAACTTGGACGGTTTCGGGACGAGGTGAGCTACATTTGGCGATACTAATTGAAAGAATGCGAAGAGAAGGCTACGAACTACAAGTATCACGCCCTCACGTAATAACTAAAAAAATTGACGGCAGACTCTTTACGCCCTACGAAAAGGTTTATATAGAAGTACCGGAGGAGTATTCAGGAATTGTAATCCAAAAAATGGGCCAGAGACACGCCAAACTGGACAACATGAATACTTCAGAAAATATTATTTCTATGGAATTTACAGTTGCCACAAAAGAACTTATCGGATTTCGATCCGAATTTATTACTGATACAAAAGGACTAGGCATTATAAATTCCTCTTTCTTTGAATTTAAGGAGGATGATGGCTTTGAAAGAGAAAGAGACAGAGGATCCTTGGTTGCTCATGAAACCGGAAAAACAAGACTTTATGGGCTTGTTAATGTCCAGGGTCGGGGAGGGCTATTTTTTGGCCCGGGAGCTGATGTTTATAAAGGCCAAGTTGTCGGCCAAAATTCAAGAAGCGAGGATATTCGTGTCAATGTTTGTAAAGAAAAACAGCTTTCCAATATGAGGTCAAAAGGTGAAGGAACTTCCGAACATTTTAACACTCCCAAGGTCATGAGCTTGGAAAATGCACTTGAGTACATCAACGACACAGAACTTGTTGAAGTTACACCGAAAAATATAAGAATAAGAAAAGTTATACTCGACGAGTTGGAAGAAAGAAGAAATAGACAACTTTCCAAAAAATAAATTATAATACGTTGAGTGCAGGCCGGTAACACGAATTGGGCCATTAGCTCAGTTGGCAGAGCGTTCGCATGGCATGCGAAAGGTGAGCGGTTCGAGACCGCTATGGTCCACAAGTAAAGGGTTCGACTTGTCCTGAGCGGAGTCGAAGGATTCCCTCCGGGTCCACCCCTCGTTGGTTATCTCTCTATTATTTTGAGTAAAGCTTTTAGTTCTTCACTTTTTACGAGCCCGACTTTATAGTTCCACTTTGTTCCACTTCTTTTAAAACTCGAGTTTGTTTGAATACAAATAAAAACTAAATCTCCCTCCGGTTGGGGTTTCATTTCCCATATCATCCATTCTCTATAATTGTCATCTCCTGATCTATAAACCTTACTCCAGATACTTTCAGGTTCTATCATTGACCACCTTGCATAACTTTGTTTGTTGTTGTCTCTTTTGAAGGAAAACATCTCAAAAATTTTTAGTTGCGGTTTGGTTAGAGCGAAGAGTCGTTCTCTAAAAATAGGTAGGTTTCCATCCTCATTTTGTTTAATAATCTTGCCAAGAGTTCGCCGCAAATTGTCCAGCCAAAATATTGATGAATCTATAATCCTAGGTGGATTGTTTTTACAATCTGGTAGGCGAGCAAGGCCTTCTCTAAAACTTATTGGTGCACCAAAATGTATTCTTTTTTCCTCCATATGACTTGGGATTTTAACACACCTTGTTGACTTTCGCCTTAACCTGAAATAAAATGAATTGAATTGCGACGATTGTATGAGAACTCACCAAACTCAAAGTCGCAAACGAATAGTTCACGAAACGAACCAAGAGAACAAAAAGAAGTGGAACCACGGCAACAACCGTCTTTTTTAAAGGAAAGACGGATTTTTTGTTTTTAGAGTATTATTAAATTATGAAGGACAAAAAGAATAATTTAGATAATTTAAGGCATTCCACAGCGCACCTTTTGGCGGCGGCGGTTATGAAACTCTGGCCAAACGCCAAAAGAACGATTGGGCCGGCAATTGAGGACGGTTTTTACTATGATTTTGATTTCGGAAATATAAAGATAACCGAGGAGGACCTTCCCAAAATCGAAAAAACCATGCACGCTTTGGTTAAGGACTGGGAAGGGTTTGAAAAAACCGATGTAAACGCCGATGAAGCCAAAAAGGAATACAAAGACAATCCCTACAAGCTCGAACTAATTTCCGAATTAGCCATTAACCTTCAACCATTAACCATTTACCAATCCGGCAACTACCGCGACCTTTGCCGCGGCGGCCACATCGACAACCCCAAAAACCAACTTAAACACTTTAAGATCCTTTCCGTAGCCGGCGCCTACTGGCACGGGGATGAAAAAAACAAAATGCTTACCCGCATATACGGAACTTGTTTTCCTTCACAAAAAGAACTTGATGAATATTTAGAGAGAAGGGAATTAGCCGAAGAATCTGATCACAGAAAAATTGGCAAAGACTTAAACTTATTTGTTTTTTCAGATCTTGTAGGTAAGGGTTTGCCTCTTCTGACCCCAAAAGGATCGGTTATCAGGCGCGAGCTTGAAAGGTTCGTTGTTGACACGGAACTTGCGCATGGATATCAGCATGTTTATACGCCTGCTCTTGCCAAAACTGAACTTTATAAAACTTCGGGGCACTATCCTTATTACAAAGATACAATGTATCCCGTAATGAAAGTTGATGAGGACGAACTTATACTTCGGCCGATGACTTGTCCGCACCATTTTATGCTATATAAAAGCCAGCCTAGAAGCTACAAAGAATTGCCATTAAAAATAGCCGAAATTGCGCCGCAATTTAGATATGAAAAGAGCGGAGAGCTTTCGGGACTTATGCGAGTCCGCACTTTTATTCTTTCCGACTCTCACATTTTTACGCCGAAAGAAAAGGCCAAGGAAGTAATCAAGGATGTCATGGAACTTATTAACTACCTAAACAGTAAACTTGGATTTGAAGTTGGAAAAGATTATCGTTTCCGTTTGTCTTCGGGTGATAGAGGCGACGAAAAGAAATATTACAAGGACGATAAAGCATGGGATTATGCGGAGGAGGTCTTAAGAAGTGTTCTTCGGGAAATTGATGCGCCGTATTTTGAAGCGGAAGGGCAGGCAGCGTTTTATGGACCAAAAATTGACGTTCAAATGAAAAAAGTTAATGGTCAGGAAGAAACAGCGTTTACGGTTCAATATGATTTTGTTATGCCAAAAAGATTTGAGCTTAAATATATCAACGAAAAAGGTGAAGAAGTCGAGCCAATTGTCATTCACAGGGCCTCAATTGGAGCCATAGAACGCACAATGGCTTTCTTAATTGAAAAATACATAGGAAATTTTCCAACCTGGCTTGCGCCGGTTCAGGTTAAGGTATTGCCAATAACCGAAAGGAATATGGATTATTCTCAAAAGGTTGTCGATGTCCTCAAAGAAAATGGTATTAGGGTTGAGCTTGATGACAGAAACGAAACCCTAGGAGGCAAAATAAGAGACGCACAAGTAGAAAAAGTCCCTTATATGGTAATTATTGGAGATAAGGAAGAAAATGCGCAAAAGATAGCAGTTCGTGAAAGATCTGGTAAAGATGCGGGGCAAATAGCAATTGATGAATTTGTAAGTAAAATCAAGAAAGAAATTGAGGAGAAAACACTTGATTAAATCATTCTTGATACTCGTGCGTGATTTTAGTACAATTGTATTTGAAAGTTGAGAAATAGTAAACTTTTTTGGCGTATAAATGAGTCTATCCGTGCTCCCAAGCTTAGGGTTGTTGGTGCAGACGGTAAACAAGTAGGCGTTCTTTCTCTAAGCGATGCCCTCGCAAAAAGCAAAAAAGAGGGTTTGGATTTAATAGAAATAGCCCCGAATGCTAATCCGCCTGTTGCGAAAATAGCAAATTTCGGTAAGTTTCGTTACCAAGAAGAGAAGAAGATAAAGCGTGAATTAAAAAAAGCCAAAGCTACTGAGCTTAAGGAAATTCGTTTTTCGCCTTTTATAGCAGAGAATGACTTTTCGGTAAGATTTGAGAGGGTTAAGGAATTTTTAAAAGAAAAAAATAAGGTAAAGATAGTCGTAGTTTTTAAAGGTAAGCAGATGGGTAGTAAACCCTTTGGATACGAGATATTAAAAAAGATTTTAAAAGACCTGGGTGAAACAATAGCCGTAGATATGGAACCTAAATTTATCGGCCGACATTTAATAATGATAATTTCGCCTACTGTAAAGGTAAAAAGAATTGAAAAAGAAGATGCCAAAACTAAAAATTAGAAAATCACTATTAAAAAGATTTAGAATTACAAAAAATGGAAAAGTTCTTAGACGAGGAGCTTTTACTGGACATTTGAAAGCGACAAAATCAAAAAAGAGACTAAGAAATCTAAAAAAAACTAAACAAATGACAGGATTTTTTGCTAAAAAATTAAGAAAGGCAATGGGAAGGTAATATGGCAAGAATAAAATCAACATCATCAAGACGTCACAGAAAAATTCTCAAGCAGGCTCGTGGATTTAAGCAAGCAAGAAGGCGTAGAATTCAAACAGCTAAGGAGGCTGTACTTCACGCTGGAGCATATGCTTTTCATGGAAGAAAGTTAAGAAAAAGGGACCTGAGATCTCTTTGGATTATAAGGCTAAATGCAGCAGCCCGCGAAAATGGACTTACGTATAGTAGAATGGTTTCGGGTCTTAAGAAAGCAAAAATAGAACTTGATAGAAAAATTTTGGCAGATATAGCAGTAAGTGATCCAAAAACTTTTTCTGAAATCGTTTCGCAAAGCAAATAATTATGAGACTCTTTTTCTTCACCTCGTTTTACTTTAGAATAAGCTAAACCGGTGGAGATATTGTTTAGAAAGTAGACTCTCCACAAGGAGAGTTTTTTAGTAAGAATAAATATGAAAGAAGATATCATTAATACTAAAAACGAAGCACTGGCGCAAATAATGACTGTTAAAAGTCTTGGTGAGCTAGAAGAACTTCGTATTGCTTACGTGGGAAGAAGCGGGAAGTTAAGCAGACTTATAAAAAAAATAGTTGATTTGCCCTTAGAGAAAAGAAAAGAAACGGGTTTTTTAATAAATGAAGTCAAAAATACAATCTCCAAAATATTAGCCGAACAGAAAAATTCACTCCAAAACTCGATCCGCGAATGGTTTGATCCAACTATTCCGGGGCTTAAACCAATAAGAGGTCATCTTCACTTGGTAACCTACGCTATTCAAGAAATCTCTTCAGTATTTGAAAAAATCGGGTTTGTCAGAGTTAGATATCCGGAAGTCGAATGGGATTGGTTCGCATTTGAATCTCTAAATATGTCTCAAGGTCATCCCGCACGAGACGAATGGGAAACTTTTTTTGTGGATACGCCAACCCATCCGAAATATGGACAAATGGTTCTTACTCCCCACACGTCCTCCGGCCAGGTTAGAGAAATGATGCGCGTTAAAATCCCACCTATAAGGATGATAAATATTGCTAAATCTTACAGGCGACAATCAGACGTATCACACATTCCAATGTTTCATCAGTTTGAAGGACTAGTTGTTGATAAAAACATTTCAATTGTTCACCTTAAAGGAACCCTCGATTATTTTGCCAGAAACTTTTTTGGACCAAAGAGAAAAACTAGGCTTCGACCTTCCCATTTTCAATTTACTGAACCTTCATTTGAAGTTGATATTTCTTGTGGCGTGTGTGGAGGAGTCGGCTGCAAACTTTGTAAAGCCGGATGGGTGGAACTCGGAGGTGCTGGAATGGTCCACCCAGTTGTTCTTAAAAATGGAGGAATGGACCCTAAAAAATATACGGGTTTTGCATTTGGTTGGGGGGTGGAAAGGACTTTTATGATGAAGTCCGGACTTGATATACCGGATATAAGGCTTTTGTACAGTTCAGATTTAAGATTCCTTACTCAATCATGATTTGAACCAATTATGGACTTACTTATACCAAATGGGTGGCTAAAAGAATTTTTAGAGACTTCAGCATCAGTTAAACAAATAGCCGAATGTCTTTCGTTATGTGGACCCTCTGTCGAAAGAGTAACTCAGACAGAAGGTGACTCTGTTTATTCGATTGAAGTAACTACAAATAGAGTAGATTCTGCATCTGTCTATGGGATCGCCAGGGAAGCTTCGTCTATTCTTCCTCGATTTGGCATCAAGGCAACACTTTTACCGATTGAAGTTTCCTTTGACCAAAAATCAGTTGGCTCTGTTGGCTATTTTAACACAAAGGTTGATCCCTTGTTATGTACGAGATTTTCGGCAATTTTGTTAAGAGACGTAAAAATAAAATCTTCTCCATCCTGGATGATTGAGAGGTTAAAACAGGTAGGTGAAAGAGTAATAAATAATATTGTTGATATTTCAAACTATGTCATGTACGAACTTGGTCAACCCGTTCATACATTTGATTACGACAAAATATTGGGAGCCAAAATAATTCTTAGAGAAAGTAAAAAGGGGGAGAAGATAATTACTTTGGATGGGAAAAAACACACATTACCCGGGGGAGATATCGTTATCGAAGACGGGTCAGGCAAACTCATCGATCTTTGCGGCATTATGGGAGGGTTAAACTCAGCTGTTGACGGGAACACCAAAAACGTTCTCCTGTTTGTCCAAACTTACAATCCAATAAATATTAGGAAAACTTCCATGTTCCTAGCTCATAGAACCGAGGCTGCGGTTTTGTTCGAAAAGACATTGGATCCGGAACTGGTTACACTGGGAATCAAGAGGGGAATAGATCTTTTTGTTAAACTCACAGAAGGCAAACCGGAAAAAGAAATCTTAGATATCTACCCATTGCCTTACAAGCCCAAAAAACTCTCCATGAAACTAGAATTTATCCGGAAAGTTTTAGGTATAGAAATCCCTAAACAGGATATAAACAAAATGTTGACTCCTTTGGGATTCGAAACATCCTGGAAGAGAAATACTTTAGAAGTTACCGTTCCCTCTTGGCGGGCAAATGATATAGAAATTTCGGAGGATATCATTGAAGAAGTAGTCAGAATTTATGGATATCACAATCTTCCAAGCACTCTTATGGAGGGCAAAATTCCCGATATAATAATTAACTCTTCTTTTGGCTTTGAAAGTAAATTGAAAAATATTCTTAAGGGATACGGCGGGACCGAAGTTTATACTCCTTCCCTTGTACCGAAAAATTGGATTAGACAAAATGCCCTAAAACTCAAAAATCCTTTAGGATCGGATTCTGAATATTTAAGAACTTCTTTGATGCCATCTTTAGTGTTTGCCGCCAAAGAAAATTCAAGTGAAAAAGACTCCTTTCACCTTTTCGAAATCTCTAATGTCTACTTACCAAAAAAAGGAAATTTACCTGATGAGAAAATAACACTGGCAGGAATATTCGCAAACACGGATTTTCGAAAGACTAAGGGTATTGTCGAATCATTATTAGAAGAACTCAATGTTATTTATTCGGTAGACCAAGAAGACTCTATGTTTTACTCAGCCTCAAAAAGAATCGTCTTTAAATCCAGTAGTAAAAAAATTGGAGAACTCGGAATTTTAGAAGAAAATAATTTTATTTATTATGAATTTGACTTAGAACTTCTGCAAAAGCAGGCGAAAGATATTAAATATATTCCTATTCCCAAATATCCTGCTCAAATTGAGGATCTGACTTTATCACTGCCTGAAAAGACAAAAGTCGGTGATCTTGTCAAATCTATTCTAGGGTCCGAAAAACTTATTTCTAAAATAGAATTAGTCGACACTTATAAAAACTCTTATACATTCAGAATTTGGTATCAGAATTTAGAAAAAACATTAACCGACAAAGAAGTAGAAAAAATCCGGGAAAGGGTACTTTCTTTAATTAAAGTAAAATTCGGGGCTAGTGTGAAGAATTAGATCTGTTTATCTTAAATTCCGGTTTTACCTCCCAGCGTGTCGATCCTTTTACCGCCGTATCTATCGCGGCTAATATTGATTGATTCTTGTCTTCAAACGCTACGTAACCGGGTCTTTTTATTAAGGTCTCGAAAAGTCTCCTCGCCTTTTTTGTTTTTCCTTCGGCGATTCTCAATTGAACTCTAAAGTAATGCCTTAAAAAACCAACCTCTTGAGGATTAATGTTTTTCGGAAATCTTACTGCAATCTGACTCCAACAATTCACATAATGCTCACGTGCTTGATCAATAGTTTTTTCGTATTCCATCTTCTTCGGATGGGCAAGTTGAAGTTATTATATCACGCTAGTATATAAATCAAAGGCTGCTTGGCGAAGGGGAAGGGTTCCAAGGGCCGTTTATGCCTATTGTAATTGTTCTATCAGACTGATTCCCGTTTGAGTCCTTTGCAATGGCCCGTAAGGTATGGACGCCGTTCTCAAAATTTCTTGGTTCTTCGTACGGTGGTCCGTCGAAGTTTCTAACATTTTTCCCGTCAATTTCTAAAGAAACCTGTGTTATATCACTTGTTGAATCAGCTGAGATTTTAACAGTAAAACTATTTGGTAAATCAGAGGTTCTATCGGTTGGATTCATAAAGTCTACATTTATAGGGTTCTGTGTGCCACAATAATCGTTTGGCGGGTGATATCTTGAGTCCGACTGTGTTTCTAGCCAAAATAAGATTCCTTCCTGCCATTTATTAGATTGTCCGATAGGTGCGGTCGGATCTTCTTCCTTAAATACAACAAATTCTTTTTCTTCATAGTTGCCTGAGGATATATCTGAAGGAGTTGCAAGTTTTCCATCGGTCTTGCAAACTTTTAATTTGACGTGTACGGGATCCTCTGACGGTTCTGTTCCTCTTATAAAAATTTCGCCTCTCGAGGCAAATCCATCATGGGCTCGAAAACCGCTAACAGCATCTACCTCAGCTGATACAATTCCTGAAGGTTGTTCAAAACTTATATTAGGTTTATCTTTTAATGCCTCAAGTAGTACCTTCCTCCAAATAGGGGAGGCTCCAGTAACACCTGATGCGACCTCGCGCATTGGAGAATTATCATTATTTCCAACCCAAACCCCTACGATTCTTTGCGGATTGCCTCCAATTGTCCAGTTATCACGTCTGTCATTTGTTGTACCTGTTTTAACAGCTATCTGGCGCCCGGCAATATTAAGTAGAGAGTTTAGCCCAAAGATATCAGCTCTGGCTTTGTTGTCGGAAAGTATGTTTGAGACAAGATAGGCTTGCTCAGGAGTCAAAACTCTTCTCACTGCTTTGGGTTTTGTCTCTTCTAATACTTTTCCATGCGAATCTTCAACTTTTAATATCGATATGGGATCAATCCTCATTCCGCCATTCATAAATGCAGAATAAGCATCCGTAAGCTCTAAAAGTCTTACTTCTCCTCCTCCAAGGGTTAATGAAAGACCAACTCTGTTGAGAGTTTCCTGTGTGGGCTCAAGAGTTGAAATTCCCATATCATAGGCCGTTTCTAGAGTATCTTTTATTCCTATTTTCGCAAGCATCTTAACTGCCGGGACATTTACCGAGTTTCCCAAAGCAAATCTTACTTGGATTGGTCCTCTAAATTTTCCGTCATAATTTACAGGTTTATAGTCAGGATTATTTACGCCCCCAGGAAAGGTTGTAGGAGTATCCATAAGTAAGGACGAGGCCGTGTATCCTTTTTTAAACGCCGTTACATAAGTAAACGGTTTTATCGCAGAGCCCGGTTGTCTTAGTGAAACCGTTACATTAACTTGACCGTCATAATTTGGATCGTTAAAATTTTTAGATCCGATCATTGCAAGAATTTCACCTGTATTAGGATCCAAAACTACCGATGCACCGTTCGTGATATGTTGTTTTTCGACTTTTGAAATTTCTTCAAAAACTATTTCCTGTGCTTTTTCTTGAAGTTTAAGATCCAGGCTAGTCGTTACTTTCAAACCCCCCTGCTCAACTACGTTTTCGCCAAATCTATCAGCTAAAATTTTTTGGACATATTGCACAAAATGCGGAGCTTTAAAACTGGCTCCTTTTGCCTGAAAAATAATACTATTTAGTTGTCCTCTTGCATCTTTTTCCTGATCCTTTGTTAAATAACTATCCTCGCGCATTCTACGCAGGACCTCTTGTGTTCTTCCTATGAATGCTTTTGGCGTTGAAGAATATGGGGAATAGGCAGATGGTCTTTGCGGGAATCCCGCCAGTATTGCAGATTCAACCAAGTTCAAATCTTTAACCTTTTTTCCGAAGTAAATTTCTGATGCCGCCTCAACTCCGTATGCGTTTCCTCCATAAGGAGCTTCATTCAAATACATCTGTAAAATTTCGTCTTTTGAGTATTTCCTCTCGATTTCTATCGCCAAAACAAATTCCTTTATTTTTCTTAAAAGAGATCTTTCCGGAGATAAAAGAACATTTTTTACTAACTGTTGAGTAAGGGTTGAGCCTCCTTGTGCTCTTCCTAATGTAAATACCCTCAGAAGTCCCCTAACCATTCCCGAGAGATCAAAGCCCTGATGTTTATAAAAGTTTTTGTCTTCAATTGCAATTGTGGCTTTCTTAAGAAATTCCGGGACTTCTTCGAGTTTTACCAGTGTTCTTCTCTGGTTCGAAAAAATATCATAAAGAACTTCACCGTTTCTGTCTAAAATTTTTGTAGAAAATCCCTCGCGTCTTACAATCTTATCGGGGGAGGGAAGTCCAAAGGAAAGTAGAGGAATTATCAAAAATGAACCTATAAAAAGCAAGAAAACCGAAACAAATGCTAGTTTTGCAATATTAACAAAAAACCTGCTTCTTTTAACAGAACGACCTGTGCTATACCTTTCTCTCCACATACTACTCTTGCCATTGTATCAAATTACGCATAGAATAGTTATCAAATGGACAAAATTGAGGAAGTATTAACAAGGGGAGTTGAAAAGATCTATCCTTCAAAAGAAGCGCTTGAAGAGGTTCTTCGTTCTGGTAAGAAAATCAAACTTTACCAGGGATTTGATCCTTCAATGCCATCTCTTCACTTGGGAAATTTTGTCGGCTTAATGAAGCTTAGACAATTTCAAAAGCTCGGTCATGAAGTAATATTTTTAATTGGAGACTTTACGGGAATGATAGGGGATCCAACCGATAAACTCTCTACCCGTAAGAAATTAACGAGAGAACAGGTTCTAGAAAACGCCAAATCTTGGAAAAAGCAGGCTGGTAAAGTTCTTGACTTTGACGAACCTAACCCTGCAAAAATGCTCTTCAATTCGGAATGGCTTGATAAACTAAACTTCAAAGATCTTATCGAAATTACCTCTAACTTCACTGTTCAACAGATGATTGAACGTGATATGTTTCAAGAACGCCTAAAGAAAAACGAACCAATACACTTGCATGAGTTTCTTTACCCGGTAGCGGTAGCGCAGGATTCTGTTGAAATGGATGTTGATTTGGAGATCGGGGGAAGCGATCAGCTTTTTAATATGATGGCAGGCAGAACTTTAATGAAAGCAGTCAAGGGTAAGGAAAAATATGTATTGACTACCAAACTTCTGGTTGATAAAGAAGGCACCAAGGTAGGAAAAACTACAGGAAATGCCTTATTTCTTGATTCCGAACCAAATGAATTTTTTGCCAGTGTAATGTCTTTTCCTGACAAGGTAGTTGGATTGGGATTTGAACTCTTAACGGAACTTTCTCTAGACGGCCTCGCCCAGAAGATTGAAAAAGATCCAATGAGACAAAAGAAAAACCTCGCATTCGAAATAGTAAAACTTCTTTGGGGAGAAAAAAGCGCAAAGCAGTCCCAAGAGAATTTTGAAAAAACTTTTCAAGAGAAGAGTCCTACTGACTTTATTGAGGTAAAATCCGGAAAAAAAATTGTGGAGACTCTTGCCCCCTATACCGCTCTTTCAAGTATTTCGGATGCAAAAAGATGGATTACACAAGGTGCTGTTGACGTAAATGGTAAAACCCTAACCGACCCGGATTATCAGCTTAAAAAGGGTGACTTAGTTAAAGCCGGCAAAAAGGTTTTCTTGAAAGTCAAATGAACTTAACCAAAAAACAAAGAAAAATTTACTTAATTATCATTATTATTGCCGGTCTTGCGATAGTTGCTTCATCTCTCCTTCCATTCCTTTTGTCTCTTAGGTGATATTATTGATATCATGGACCTAAGTTCTGCGGTTTCTGAACTTCCCTTTGTTGGACCTGTTTATTTAACTCGCCTTGAAAAGTTAGGGATAAAAAAAATTGAGGATCTACTTAACCATATTCCCAATCGCTATCTGGATTTTTCCCTAACTTCACCCATTGAAAGAGCCCAACTCGGAGAAACTCTCACGATTAGAGGGAGGGTAGACTCCTTTAAAAATATCTACACAAAATCAGGCAAAAAAATGCAGATTGCAGAGGTTTCAGATAAAACTGGAAAGATTTTGGCTATATGGTTTAATCAACCATTCCTTTTGAGAATCCTTTACGAAGGAGTTGAAGTTTCTCTCGCCGGAAAAATTGACTGGTTTGATAGAAAAAGGGCTCTTATATCTCCCGAATACGAGATAGTCTCTGGCGGTAAAGAAACAATACACACAGGCAAAATCATACCCGTTTACTCGGAAACCGCTGGAATTTCTTCTAAATGGCTAAGAGGTAGAGTCAAACAAGCTTTCGACAAAGTCAAAGATAACTCTTTGGAATTTTTACCAAGTTCAATCTTAAATAAGGAAAAATTTCCGGAGGTAAAAACTGCATTTGAATACGTACATTTTCCGTTGAATCTTAAAAATGTCGATCTGGGGAAAAATAGACTTGCCTTTAACGAACTTTTGTTTTTGCAACTCGAAAGCATAAGAAAAAGAATTGATTGGCAAAAAAATAAGGCCTCCAGTAAATTAGTTATAGATGATACTTCGATGAATCGATTCATCGAATCACTAACTTTTTCTCTGACGCTCTCTCAAAAAACTGCTGTGAAAGAAATACTCGACGACCTTAAAAGAGATTACCCGATGAATAGACTTTTAGAGGGAGATGTTGGAAGCGGAAAAACTGTTGTGGCCGCGGCCGCGGCCTTTGTTTCCTTCACCAATGGTTATCATTCTATATTCATGGCACCAACTCAAATATTGGCCCAGCAACACTTCAATACATTAAATTCTATGCTTCAACCGTTCAAAGTGCGCATATCCCTTGTCACATCTGAAGTTAAAAAAATAGAAATTGGACAAATGGATATTTTTGTAGGCACACACGCCCTCATTCACAGGAAAGTAAATTTTGACAAAGTAGCTTTGGTTGTAATTGATGAACAACACAGATTCGGCGTTGAACAAAGGGCGCATCTTATTAAAAAGGCGGGAAAGAAATCACAGGCTCCCCATGTTCTGACAATGACAGCAACTCCTATTCCACGAACTGTTGCTTTAACTTTTTATGGGGATTTGGACCTTTCTACCCTAAATGAATTACCCTTGGGAAGAAAAAGAATAACAACCTGGATTGTCCCGCCACAGAAAAGAGACAATGCCTACATATGGATAGAAAAGCAAATTAAAAATGAGGGGATACAAGCATTTGTTGTCTGTCCACTTATAGAAGAATCGGAAAAAGAAACCATGGCGCAGGTTAAGGCCGCATCCAAAGAATTTGAAATTCTTGAAAAATCATTTCAGACTCTTAAATTCGGTCTTCTACATGGAAGGATGAAGATAAAAGAAAAAAACAAAGTCCTGAGCGACTTTAGGAGTCGAAGGATTGATATTTTAGTAACCACGCCCGTTGTTGAAGTTGGGATAGATGTGCCCAATGCCACAATTATGGTGATTGAGGGTGCAGAAAGATTTGGACTTGCCCAACTTCACCAGCTGAGGGGGAGAGTAGGAAGAAGCGACAAAAAGTCTTACTGCCTTATCTTTACCCAAGGTCGTTCCCAAAAAAGTCTTACTGTCTTATCCGCCTTAACGAAGGATCTTTCGGGCTTTGAACTTGCCGAACTTGATCTAAAACTTCGCGGTCCCGGAGAAATTTTCGGAACAGCTCAATCAGGATTCCCGGAATTAAAAATCGCTTCCTGGAGTGATCTTGAACTTATCAGAAAAGCTAAAGAAACTGCCGAGGATGCCTTCAAAAATCCTTCAGAATACTCAATGCTTTTTGCCAAACTTCAGGAAATGCAACAAATACCGAACTAGTAAGCAGGGTCCGACCCTTGACAGGGTCGGACCCTAATTCTAAACTGAAATATGCCTGCTAGAAATGTCATCAAATATTACATTGAGAATGGCTTTTATCATATTTACAACAGGGGCTTTGAAAAAAGAAGAATCTTTCTAGACAATGAAGACTACGATGTTTTTACGTTTTTTCTGCAACGATCTCTTGACCAAGGCTTAAAAGTTTCATTAGATGGCCTGATCAACACACATAATATCTCTGAAGAATTAGATCTTTTATGTTATTGTTTAATGCCAAACCATTTCCACTTACTAATAAAACAGTATACTAAAGATGCTGTAACAAAACTTTTAAGAAGGGTGCTAGCTAGTTACGTTATGTATTTCAACAAAAAATACGATCGTGATGGGGGTCTTTTCCAAGGCAAACCAAGAGCGGTTCTCGTAAAAGATGAAGGCTATCTTTTACACCTCACGAGGTATATTCACCTCAACCCACTTGAACTTGATAAAGTAGAAAAGGCAGAAGATTACAAGTACTCAAGCTACAAAGACTATTTAGGTTTGCAAAATAGGGGATGGACAAAGCCAAAAGAAATACTTAGTTTCTTCAAAACGAAACGCACGTCATTTTTAAAAGACTTTCTTTCATATCAAGAATTCGTAGAAAATTATAAGAAAAATTCAAAAGAATTATTGGGAACGCTGGTTCTTGAGTAAGGACAACACTTTAGCGACGCCATTCAGGGTCGGACCCGGTCTAGGGTCCGACCCCCTTTCGGGTCCGACCCTTTAAAACAAGATTCATCCCATAACCTTGACTTTTATATGTGGTGGTGGTACCATTACCTTCATTAGAATTGAGAAATTTGAGGTAACTAAGCACCTTATAGTTCTTTTTTCTAATCCAGTCTCAGTTTTGCACATTCAAATTTTGCGGAAAAGTATTCTCCTTCCGAGTGGGTAGCCCCTTGGGTATGAGCCTTGGCTGGTGCCTAAAGTGCTAACCCATTCGGGAAAGCAGGCATTACGCCTATTCAATTCAAAAGGAGATAAGACATGTCAAACCTTTCGAAGGATCAACTCAGAAAGCTGGCTCACATCAATCCCCGTATTGGCAGCGATATCAACGACGTCATCAGGGAGATGGTGAACCGGGCCAACATCTACGGCATTCGGGTGACCTGCGTCTTCAACGAAGCGCAATTCACTGTTGAGCCGGGGATAACTGCCGAAACTGCTTACCAGTTGTGGCGAGCAGAGATGGACCGCCAAGGCCAAAATTGGAGAAAGTCCATGAAGGCCGAAGTGTCGCGTCGCGAGTCGAAAGCTCGGGAAGAACGCGCTGTTGTCCGCGGTCAGAATGTACACGCCATGCTGGAGCACGAAAAGATCCAGGTGCCGTGGTACAAGCGTTCAGCTTTCAACAAGGCTGTTCGCGCCAATTCTGCTGATGGCTACAGCGCCGCCACGATCAACTATGCTATTGCGTGGGCAGTTGCTATGCAACAGGCTATGCGCAAGGGCAAGAAGATCGCCGACGTTGCCGAAGAGCTCTCGCACGAAGTTGACTATGAAGGGATCACTGGTTTTATGTACGGCTGGGCGGTCGCCTTTCTGGCCAAATTCTGGAAACATGGCGAAAAGCTTCGTCGTTGGCACAACCTTGACACCCAGCTGGGTGATGAAGGCGAACAGGCCAACAAAAAGAAGGGCGCGACTCTCAACCCCGCACTTCTTTCCATCGGCAAGAAGTAACACAATTCCGCAATTGAAGTGCAAAAACCTGGAGCAGATCCCTAAAAGATCATAAGCCTTCAGGTTTTTTTTATTCTCAAAAAATCTTCTTCTTGCTAAATCTCCTTAGCTTCGGGTACAATTACGCTTGCATGACACCGCTACCCAAGAAAAAGCACACAAGAAGCCGCAGCAATAAAAGACGCAATGCCTCTTACAGACTGGTTTTACCTAATCTTGTGCGTTGTTCAGCTTGCAAAAAATTAAAGCCTTCGCACCAGGTTTGTCCTCATTGTGGATCTTACGGCAAGGCTAACTATACCAAATAATTTATGAAAACTGCTTCTGACCCAAGACATATCAGGCGAAGGGAAATTGTTAAAGAACTCTTTACTTACTCCTACTCAAACCAACCAACGCCCAGTCAGGACACAAAAGAAATTCTTTCTAAAAAGGAGTCTATTGATGCAGAAATAGTTAAAGCCGCACCCGCCTGGCCGATCGATAAACTCAATAGAATTGACCTTGCGATTTTAAGACTTGCGGTCTACGAGATGCAAAAGGCTGAGACACCTCCCAAAGTTGTAATTGACGAGGCGGTTGAGCTTGCAAAAGAATTCGGAAGTGAAAATTCCTCTTCCTTTATTAATGGGGTATTGGGTACAATTTACAAAATGAGTAAATTGACACCGGATATTAAACCAGTAAAAGAACTCCTGGCTGACCAGCTCGGAATTGAGCAAGATGATATTGAAGAGAACTATTCGTTTATCGAGGATCTACACATGACCCCCTCGGATGTTTCTGACTTCATGGAAACCCTTGAAAAAAACGGATATGACACGTCAGCAATTAATTTATCAACGCTTGAAACATTCTCGGATTTAGAAGAAACTCTTTCCCATCGGGATCTGTAAAATGAAGAACATACTTAAATTAAACTCCCTTTTTAATAATAAAGACCTTTTAGATCTTGCTCTCACCCATAAATCCTGGGTTAATGAAAATCCGGGGAAGCGCGGATCAAACGAAAGGTTGGAGTTTTTGGGAGATGCGATACTTGAGTTCGTTGTTTCAAGACAGTTATACGAAAAGTTTCCGGACAAAGAAGAAGGATATTTAACGGCACTGAGGGCTAACATAGTCAATACTGTAAATCTTGCCAAAACTGCTAAAAATATTGAACTTGGCAAGGCACTGTACCTGTCTAAGGGGGAGGAGGATGGGGGAGGCAGGGAAAACTCATCACTTTTAGCTGATACGGTTGAAGCTGTAATTGGAGCACTTTTTTTAGACCAGGGACTTCCCGCCAGTGAAAGTTTTATTAGTGAGAATCTGCTTTTCGATATTGAAGTCAAAACCAAAGAGCCTTTAAAAGATCCAAAAAGCAGGCTCCAGGAATATGTCCAGGCCAAAGGTCTCCCTACACCCAAATACAGGGTTTTTAAGGAGTCCGGTCCCGACCATGAAAAAAACTTTCAAGTAGAAGTTGTTATTGATAATAAACCTTGGGGTTTGGGTGAAGGAAAAAGTAAGTCATTAGCCGAACAAAAGGCTGCGGAGAATGCGCTCTCAAAAGTGTTGTAAAACGACCCGAAAGAAGGTAAAATAGCCCACAATGATAAAAATCAGACTAGATCGAGGAGGCGTTAGAAACAAGCCTTCCTATAGAATAGTTGCTGTTGACTCCAAGGCCAAAAAGGGGGGACGCGCACTGGATATATTGGGCCACTGGCATCCGAAACAAGATGACAAGGCAATTGATAAAGAGAAGCTAAATAAATGGGTCCAAAATGGAGCACAAATATCTGCTGCGATTAAAAAACTAATACAATGAAGGCACTACTTGAGTATATTTTAAAAGGAATAACAAACTCAGAAGAAATTTCTGTCGATGAGATAAAAGAGGCGGATAAAGTAAGTTTACTGATTCACGCCCCTAACGAGTTTGCGGGCTACATAATTGGGAAAGGCGGAAAAACAATAAGAGCTATCAGAAATATCTTAAAGATAAAAGCGACTCTTGAAAAAACTGTCGTGAATGTAACTCTCGCCGACGAAGCTTCGAAGTAACTTTCTATTTAAAAGGATCCCTCGCTACGCCTAGCGAAGGAACTGCTGTAACAAAAGAAGGTAGGGAGAAAGTGGAAAGTTTACCGAGTAACTCCCTTTCATTTTGGGTCAGATCATAAGACGGCTCGTTTATGGAAGGAATCTTTTGGGGAAGGGCAAACCAATACGCACTCACTGAAACTTCCGCTTTTGTGGATACTATACTTTGTGCAATCCTGACTTTATCAAGCGAAGTCAGGGGAGCAATTGTTCTTAACGAATTTAGAAAGACAAGAACCTGAGGAAATGTACCCGTAACTTCAAAGGTTAATTGTACGCTTGAAGAATCGCCCTTTGAGTTTTCTGCACCTGTTTTAAAATTGGTGATAGCTACTCCCTGAAGTGCGGCTAGACTCTTGTATTGAGAAACTGAAATGAGTACCGGATTTTTGTCCGGAACAATTAATGTAAATGAAGAAACCGCAGAGGCGGATAGTTGGTCAGAGATTTCTTGCAATATCGTTTGCTTCTGTTTTAAAATATTTTCGTTTTTGATATTTTCAGAAAGACTTCCTCTCTGCCCAATTACGGATCCAACCAAAAACTTAATAACTGAAATGGAAAGAAATAGAAGAACTAAAAACGTTGTCAGTGGCACAAGCATCGGTCTGAATTTGGACGGGACCATCTTTTTGAGGGATTCTAAATTCTTCATGATTTCAAATATCTTTACTTGACAAATGTAAACCCGAAATAAAACCTAAACTCGGATTGTAATTGAAAGATATAAGTTCAACTCTCTTATATATACTCAAAGAAACTACCGTTGCAAGTAAACGACTTAACGAAAGTGAATTTGTTGTTAGAATTGAGATGTCAGTACCCTTTTCGGAAACTTCTACTTCTCCTACAACTACATCCTCGGGAAGTTGTGAATAAAAACCCTGCAAATTTTGAACCTCATTTGAAACGAAATTTTTCTTTAGTATAGTTCCCGCCTTATCAATTCTGTCTTTTGCCAATACCAACCTTTGTTCCGTCTTTTCCAGGGATTTTATATTTGTAGTTAGTTTATTGTTACTTAAGCTTACTTGTCTAATCTGAATAGAGGTTACGAGAAGTATCGCTCCAATTATAGCCCCACCGGTAAAAAAAACGATTATGAGTAGAACATTTACTTTCCTTAAAGTATTCGCTATTTTTGCGATTGATCCCGTTGGTGCCAAATCAACAGGTAGAAGATTTATCGAGTTTCCCATCTTACTCTCCTTTCAAAGCTAAACCTACAGATATGGAATAAATAGGCGCATAAGGAGCTAGGGATTTTGATACCGATTCGTCTATCGACACTCTGGAAAAGGGGTTAGCGACAATGACCTCAAGGCCTAACATTTTGGTTAAACCTGAAATTACCTCAGGCATTCTTGAAGTCCCGCCCGAAATAATTACTGTTTTCGGACTTTCTCCTTTCTCTTCCGACTGGTAAAAATGAATTGACTTCTTTATTTCATCAACCACTATTCTAAAAATTGGCTCTAATGCACCTCTGACTTTTCCTTCCAGCGCACTTCCCGAAAGGCCATATGCCGTTTTATATTGCTCAGCCTGCTGATATTCAATTCCCAGATTTTGAGCAACGGCCCTTGTAAAAGCCTCTCCTGCGGTTGGAATAGATCGGGAAAAAACAAGCTGAGCATTTTTAGCAATAGCTATGTCCGTTGAACGGGCGCCAAAATCCGCAATTAAGACAGTTTGATTACCCGGCGCAAGAGCCCTTACCAAAGCCATTAGCTCCGTTTCAACTCCCATTACATTTAAGTTTGCCATCTGGGCAACCTTAACATATTTTTCAACCAACGCCCTGGGGGCAGCGACCAGAAGAACTATTACTTCCGGGGGAGTCGCATTTTCTCTTCTTTCAACTAACTGGTGTTGAACAATTGCCTCAGAAAGTGGAATCGGTATGTATTGTTCTGCTTCCCATTTAACCGCGGAGTCAATTTCATTGTCTGAGAGCGGGGGAAACTTTATGGTTCTTGTAAACACAAGTTGTTCCGGAAGAGCGATTGATACCTCTTTAGACGAAACTTTTACTTCTTTAAAAAATTTTCTTAAAGTGTCGGATAAACCTACATATTCCTTCTCGTCCTGAATTTTGTCAATAGAATTTCCCGCGTATCCCACTATACCGGATGCTCTCAATTTCCAAGTGTTCCCTTCCTTTGAAAGCTCTACAACTTTTATTGTTTTACTGCCTATGTCAAGTCCAACGCTCATTTGGTTAATCCTCCCGGACTAAAAACCGCTGCATCAAAAATTGGCGGCAAATCAGGAAAAAGGCGGTAAACTTCAACCTTACGGCTGGACTCTCCGGAAGTTCCGGTCGACTCAATTTTTTTGCCTTGAGTGGGTAAAATACCTACTCCGGAATCTACTCCTACCGGTTGAGGAGATAAACTATTATAAATCATGCGGATTCTTGTCATCTGTAAACCGTTTTGAGTATTATAGACAGATGCGCCAATTCCCAAAGACGAAAAGTTGATTGTTTTTTGAAACTGAAAAGTTTTACCGTTAATTGTACAAGTACCGGCGTCAGGAGCCGAAAAATTATTTGCAGGGCTTCTTGATGTGTAAGGGTCAATTGCGGTTCTTGCTATCTTCATAGTTGAGTAATCACCGGGACTTGTTGTGTAAAGAACTGTTACTTCCACGGCCGGCGTAGTGGCCTGATTGCTGGGAGTTCCTGCTTCTCGCGAGCAAACTTTCATCTCACTTCGCGAAAAAATAGGGTATTTGGCACTAGATAACAATGAACCGGTATCATCGTGATTTACGAACCAGATGGTAGCGGTATCCCCGGAAATAATGTCTTGAGGAAACACAAAATTTGTGGCACCTGAGGCAAAATTAGAGACTGTCGCGTTAATAATTGCTCCCTCTGCCCCGATTGACTCACTTATTATTGAGGCTCCTTGTGATAAGGCCTTTTCAATTCCGGCCTCAGCCGCCGAAAAAGCCCGTAAGGCATTTTCTTCCCTGGAAGATAAGGATATATCCGAAACCGATCTTGCCACAACAGACAGAACAATTGTTAAAACCACGGCCATCGAAAGAAGAACCAAAAGAAGGGTCTGACCTCGACTATTTTTAGGCAGAAACTTCATAACAAATTCAGTTTATACCCAAAATACTTTGATTTGCAATCATGAGTAGCATTTTGGGGGATCAAAATCACTCCGTGAACTCGAGGCCCCGTCGTCAGGATTCGTATGGGTGCATAACTGGGTGCTCTTTATCCTGTACACCATGTGGGTCTGGCCTCTGGCGCACCTGTTCTTCGACTTCGATGCATGGTGAAAGACGAACAATAGAAGTGCAAGTAACCAAACGCCTGATATGGGTAAACAACATACCCCTCTATCAGGCGCTTTTTTGGGAAAATTAATGACATCCTCCGAGCTTAGCTCGGTGTTCTTGAAATCTGTTATGAACTTCGCAGGTACTGCAAGAATCTCGCGGGGGTGAGGAGGAGCAGATCGAAGTCCGACTTGATCCTGTCGATCTTGAAGTGCTTCAGATTGTACGAAATGAGAAATTTCGTTTTTGCTCTCATTGCCCCCGCAATGATATGAGCGTCATTTTGATCCGTGACGTATCTTCCGTATTGCTCTTTTACTCGCTTGAGTGTGGTGTTGAGCCTGATAACATTGAATTTTCTTTGCACAAGATCATCGAGCGCGTGTTGATTTATTCCCAATCGTTCGACCACCATCGTCAACTCCTTGTACGATACGTCAGAGATAACCGGCTTGAGCGCAGGGTTGTTGATGCAGAAGAATGCCGCGCCAGAACTGGAGAGTAAAGAAGAAACAACCACATCGGAGTCCACAAAAACCGGAAGCGATTGCTTCATAGAGCGGTTCTTACACGAGACAACTCTTCTTGGATGCGAGGAAGCTGTTCTCTGTCTTTTTGCTCTGCCTGATATACATCCTCGTCAAGCCCGGTAAAAGCAAAAAAGATAGACGAAGCCGGAATTCTGTACACATTCCCAATTTTTTTTGCCACGATTTCCCCACGGCTAATGAGTCCGTAGATAGTATTCTTAGAGAGTTGCAGGATTTGTGCTACTTGTTCCGGCGTGTATACTTTTGGGCTAATCATATCTTCTTTATACCAAACAGTACTATATTTGTCAATACTCATCAGAACATGATCTACCGTGTTGAAGATCTCTTAGCGTGAATCGTTTGTATTTGTGCACTTTAACACACTAGTGTGTTAAAGTGTGAAGAGCAAAAAACTTTTCCTTAATAAGTCCTTAAGAAAATCTGGGTTTTGGAGGTCACTTGAGAAGATGACGGCCCAGAAACATTCTGGGGCTTCGCCGTAATATCAAGTGTTACATAGGGCGTAATCTTGGGATCGGTTTGTATACACGCAATCGTACATGAGCTTATTGTTACATCGGTTGAAGTTAGCCTTGCAGAGCCGGAAGCGATGTAGCCTGCGCTGCCTACGTCTGAGCAAGAAAAGTAAGTAGAAATCCCATTCTGGTCTTTATAATCTACTCTGGTTGTACTCGGACAAGAAACGCTTGTTGCATTTCTGATTTGCCTCTCCACTACTGCAATGGCGTAATCAAGGTTTTCTTTCACTTTTCCCAAAGATTCTGACTTTTTACTACCCTGCAAAGTAATTATTATCGTTTGTGAGGAAATAACAGCTAGGACAGAAAATACGGCCAAAACAACCAACATCTCAAGAAGTGTAAATCCGTTCTTCATTGTGTTTTCCAATTCGTAAAAAAAGTATCAGATTTTATGTCATGTATTCCTTGTGCATCGCTCCATGTAACTTTTATATTTGCCGATACCATATCATTTAAGGAATCATAACTTATACTTACCTCTCTTAGAAAAATTCCGGTTTGTGAAATATAATCAGCGCTCGAGCACGAACTGGCAACGGCCGGCCAGGAAGGCGGGGAGGAGCTTACACACCAAGTACCTATTTTTGTAATGAAAGTTGTCCAATCAGAGTCCCTTTGTCCCCTTAACCACTCCGTAGCCTCCTGTGAGTAACGTGTGGCTAGAGTGCTATTTCTGGCAAACGAAGTATTCCTAATCGATACGGCACCCAAGCTAACGAGGGCGACAAGGATCAAAGTAACTATTCCCAATGCCAATATTATTTCAAAAAGAGACTGTCCGTCCTCTCTGACTTTTGACTTTTGACTTTTGACTTTTATTATTGTATTTCTCCTCCGCCCGTAACCGAAACTGTAATTGCGTAGTTTGCCTGAGTCAAAGTTACGACAATAGAAGCGGTTTGTCCGGCAGGAATATTGGTTCCCTGGGCAACCGCTTTAAACAAAATAGGGTTAGGCGAAGGAGAACTAATACTTATACCCACATTCGCTAAATCAACCGTTTTTGTTGTTGTATTTCCGTTACCGCATACTCCTTCAAGCTCGTAAGCAGTTATCGAAGCTACTCTGAAGTTATAACCTATTAAAATATCACAGCCGGACGGTTTGTCACCGGAAAGCGCGCGTGATTGGGCAATTCTCAAATCCGATCTAATTTTCCTTGCAACACTTTCAACAGACTGGCGCCTTGAAAATTCTCTAAAATTCACATAGCCGATGGCAAACAAAATCCCGACTATCGTAATGCTTACAAGAAGCTCCACAAATGTAAAAGCTTCATTTAAATTATCATTCCGCATTAATTTAGGGATTTATAACTTTGTAATTACAGGCAACTGAGCTTCCGCAGTTACTGGTTCCCCCACAAGTTACCGTACCTGACCCTTGTTCAAGGGCCGCACAAAGTTCGTAAGTAGTAGTCGTTAATCTAACGTAAAGATAAGTTCTTGAGGGGTTTAACGGATCGCCAGGAGTAGAGGAGATATAAACATTGGTTGTTGCACAAGTTGTAGGAGTTCCGCTTCCAATAAGTTGGGACCCGACTGCCGGCAGTGATGCCGGATACACATTACAATCGGATTTGTAGATTTCAAAGCCTGATTTTATAAATTCCAGATCAGCCTTTCTTTTGGCATCACGAGAAGATTCTCTGGCTCCTTGAATCCCAAAAATCGAAAGTCCTATCAAAATTCCCAAGATGGAAATAACCACTAAAAGTTCAATCAGGGTAAAGCCAAAATTAATGGTTAATGGTTGATGGTTAATGGTTGATTTTTTATTCATTTAGATCGGGCAGGTACTACTGTAAGGTGCAGAAACTGAAACTGCCGATTTACCGTTTGAACAAACGACCCAAAATCCTGTTGTATTTTCTAGGCTCGCCCACAGTACATATTTTGTTCCCGAGGCAGAACCGGCCACACCGGATCCGTCGCTGATATAGTAATAGAAGTATGTAGGATCTTTTGGATCTTTGGGGCAAGTTGTAAGAGCCAGATCGTTACAAAGCGTAGTTGAAGCTACAGTTGCGGATGTCCTTTGAGGATAAAAGCCGTTACTCTTATTGGCATAAGCCTCTAAAGAATTTTGATATTGTTTCAGATCAGATTTTCTTTGAGTGTCTCTTGCCTGTTTTTGGCTTCCGCCAAATGATACAAGAACAATTGACGCCAAAATCCCCAAAACAGAAATAACAACCAAAAGCTCAACCAAGGTAAAACCATGGTTGATGGTTAAGCTATCTTTTTTCATTTTAATCATTAGTCATTTATTGTTGGACAATATACAAACACCCTCCAAGCGTTGTATTACACCACGATTCGGTCGTACTGTTGCATTTATCATCACTCGCATTTTCCAAACAAGCTTTTAGGGTAAAAGAGTCACCGTCTGTCTGTGCGTAGCGATAATCTCGGCTTGGCGATAGAGGATCTTTTGATAATACCGACATATATGTTTGGCTACCTGATACAAATGAGCCTCCCCAGGAACACAAAGTTACAGATGAACACGTAGATTGTATTCCACAGCCGAGTATCTGAAAAGTAGAGTTGCTACAGGGATAGTTACCTTTATCGTTATAGTATATCCTCAAAGCGGTTTCTATATTTTTCAAGTCCGACTTCCTTTGTGCATCGCGTCCCCTCTCTCTCGCAACATTCAGATTTGCCAAAAAAAGAGTGGCAAGAATTCCAATGAGGGAAATCACCACCAAAAGCTCAACAAGGGTAAAACCCTTGTAACTGTTAACTGTTAACTGTTTACTGTTTACTGTCATTCTGTTGCTTTTACGTTTGCGCTCGTTATTGAAAAATTACAATTATAATTTCCACACGAATAAGAAACCGGATTTACGCAATTATTGTTTATACAATCCTGATCTTGTGAATTTTCAAGTCTCGCAAATAGCTGAAACTTTTGATTGGAAGATAAAACTCTGTAATAATATGTTTGGTTTTTTCCAGGATCAGCCGGAACTTCTTTAAAGTAAACTGTTTTCCCGTCTGTAAATTCAGCCGAACCCCAACTGCAAGCTGTCCCGTTTCCGACCGCTGGATCATAAGGACATCCTGCTATCGAATTGCTAAGTGAGCCGGGGTACTTACTATAGTCCGAATAAAAAAGTTCCAGCGCTGAGGTCAATTGTTTTAAATCCGATTTTCTCTGCGCATCTCTTCCTCTCATCTGTGCGCTTTGAAATCCTCCGGTAATAAGAGTTGCCAAAATTCCTATTATGGACATAACAACCAAAAGCTCAACAAGGGTAAAGCCTCCGGCTTCACCCGAATCGTGAAGCACGAATAATGAATTATGTTTTATTCCTAATTCCTGATTCATAATTCCTGATTTTTCTTCTCCATTTCATTCTCATATTCTTCTATCGATTTATCAAGTGGGAGAGCTCCGGATGCAAGTCCAAAATTGCATATTTTTATTCCACAGGATAGTTTCCTTGCCTCTATTTTCAAATCATATTCAGCCTCATCACGCCCTTCGAGAGCCGCATATATCTGATATTTTTTCCCGTTTGATAAGTAATAATAACTTGCACCTTTATCTTTGTCAGGATCATAAGGAATTTTAGAAAGATAGGGTAGGTAAGAAGGATCTGAAATATCAATTAGTGAATCAATTGCCCATTCACACGCTTTAAACTCATAGGTTCCTGTAGTACTGTTAATTTCACCTCTACATGCAACAATTTTTCCGCCTTCTGATAGGGGAAAGAAACCAAAGTCGTTTTGATATTTATTAAGAGAATCACTGATGGATCTTACATCGCTTTTTCTTTGTGCGTCCCTTGCCCTTCTTATAGAAACTCTAAGGTTAACCGAAAAGACCAAAAATACGGCAATAAGAATTATTAAAATTCCTATTATTTCCTCGTTAGTCATATTTAAAAACTTTTTTAACATAAACTCCACTTACTCGAATTTGCAATTCTCGTTAAGTGATTTTGATCCCCCAAAATGCTACTTATGATTGCAAATCAAAGTATTTTGGGTATAAAGAGTAACTTTATTACTGCCAAGGGACACACTCATTCTGTGATTGCCCACACTGTCCGTAACAGTTACTATTTTGATAGTTGGGGTCGCACTCAGGACCCGGACGGCTTGGATCCCAATTTATAGGAGTACAAATTCCACTTTTGCATCCATAAAAACCAGAACCAGGACCAGCTGTCGGAGTCGGAGTAGGTGAGGTAGACGGGTTTGGGGTTGGCGTACCTCCTCCCGGTCCGGACGTCTGGGTACCTCCACCTCCACCAGGGGTGGGGCTTGGACAAGTTAAGGACTGAGGTAAAGGAGCATTGGGACTAGCCGCAAAATAATTGTAAGCATAATTGGGGCCACATCCGCATTTGCATCCCTTCTTTACACTATCGGAGTCTTCTGTATAGTCAAGTTTGGTAAATATTCTATACCAACGCGGGCAAGAACTGTCTTGATAGTCATAAAAGTAGGTGGACTTTGTCACCGGATCACAAGGAATTTTATTTAAATATGACTGAAGTCCGGTCCCGGGACTGCATACAACCAATTGAGGTAGGGGATAACAATCATGATCTTTCTCATATTCTTCAACTGCAATTTGAATTCTTGCTATATCGGTTTTTCTCTTAGCATCATTTGCCTTAAAAATTTGGCTTCTCAGAAAAACAATAGATATAACAATTAAAATCGAAATAATAACAACTACAATTAAGACCTCCGTAAGGGTCATGCCTTTGTTTTTTCTACTAACTAGTTTACTCAAAAAGAAATTAACCATTTTTTCAAAGTTTCACCGAAAAAATAAACCAAGAAGAACGAAACAACCAAATAAGGTCCGAACGCAATTTTTCGACCGAATTTAACTTTCTTCATCCATATAAGTATTATCCCCACAAACGCTCCGGTCAAGAAAGACGTGTACGTCCAAATTAAGCTCTTGGGCCAGCCCCAAAAAGTTCCCGCAAAAATGGCGAATTTAACGTCGCCCAAACCCATTCCTTTGCCCTTGGTTAAAAGATGAATCCCCAAAAAAAATAAGGACGTTGCAAATCCGACAAAAAGATTCAAAAAGACGGATGCTGATGCTTGAATAAAAAGAAAAAAATAAGTTGACAAAAGTAAAATATAAATAAGCTCGTCCGGAATAATTTGGTTTTCTAAATCAATTACAAACACACAAATCAGCACCGAGGAAATAAGAAGCATAAAAAGTGTTAAGAAAAGTGGCGCTTTAAAAAGACCTATCGTTAAAAATATAACTCCCGTTAAGCCTTCGATAAAGGGGTATCTAACAGATATTTTCTGGGAGCAACTCCTACATTTCCCACCCAGAATCAAATAAGAAACAAGAGGTACGTTGTCAAACCACGAAATTTGCTTTTTGCAGCTGTCGCACACCGAACGGCCCTTTACGATACTCACTGCCCTTGGGTATCTATAGGTGTAGGCTGCTAAAAAAGACCCCACCACTAAACCTAATATTGCTAACGATAAAAAAATTAAAACCTGCATTACTCAGGAATACAAACGTAGCATTTATTAGTGGTCCAGTCCGCACCAGCAGCGTCACAAGCCGATGTTGCAGTCCTCGAACCATCTGAAAGGCTTATAGTATAAACCTTATCATCCGCTATAGCTTTATCCCTTGTAGATTTGGCTGCAGGAATAAAACAAGTATATACTGACTCTGACGCGCCTAGTTTCTTACCAGCCATAAGCTTTTTTTCATCAACAGTGGCTTTTATAAAATCTCTATTTCGAAACTCGGTCTTTAATTCAAGTCCTGTCAGTAAAAGACCATCCGTACTGCAGTCAGCTCCGCAAATGCCAACCGCCTGACTTCCTGCACTCGCAAACCCAAAAGCTGCTTCATTGGTTGTCGGAGTACCAAACGTCACCCAAGGAAACTCGCTGTGAGATGCGAAATACCTATCTATTGCTGAAATAATCTGACTGCCATCTGCCTTATAATGAGTATCTCGTGCCCGGTTTGACTGTTCGATTGGATTAATTGCAGAAATAACTATCAAGGCAATTGTACCCAAAAGCGCAATAACAATCAAAAGCTCGACCAGTGTGAAACCTTTTTTAATTTTTATTGTCATTATCCTCACCTCCTCCCGCTAAAATTATGTCCTATTTCAGTATTAGAGACTTTAATGTCAATGTCAAGAACACATACTTCAAAATTGACTGGTCAGGTTATATATCGGCAAAATTATGGCGATTACTAAAAATCCCACTCCAAGACCCAAAAGAACCATTATTAAAGGCTCAACTGCAGCGGTAAGAGTCTTTACCTTTTGATCGCTTTCAATTTCAAAGATATGACTTACTTTCGCCAAAACTTCCTCCATTTTCCCAGTTTCCTCTCCAACCGAAATCATCTGAGACAAAATAAACGGAAAAGCTTCGGGGTGCTTGGCAAAAGAGTAGGCGACCGGAAAACCCTTCTCGACTTGGATAGAAGCATCTTTCAAAGCATCCGAAATTACCACATTATCAACAACTGACGCCGTAATGTTTAACCCGTCAAGAATTGAAACACCGGCTCCAACCATCAGAGATAGTGTTCTTGTTATTTCCGTTAGTAAAATCTGCTTTTGCAACTCTCCCATAACTGGAATTTTAAATGCAATTTCATCGGTCTTTCTTCTTCCTATCTTTGTCCTTCTATAAAATACAAAGCCGTATCCAGCCCCTATCACCAAAATCAAAAGAAGTGGCCAGAATTTTATCAGAAAATTTGAAATTCCAATAAGGATAAGAGTAGGAAGTGGAAGTTTCGCATTAAATTCCGAATATAGAGTAGTTAAGCGGGGAATAACAAAAATCATCATTACAAGACCAACCACTATCATTCCTATAAGAATTATTACTGGATAAATTAAAGCCCCTTTGACCTTACCTGCAAATTCCTGCTGTTTTTCCAGATTGTCGGCAAGCCTTAAAAGAACTTTGTCCAAAACTCCGCTTACCTCTCCGGATTTAACTAATGCGATATAGGTGGCGCCAAAAACGCCGGGATGCTTTTGCAGTGCGCTTGATAAAGACTCTCCACCTTCAATATCGGCGAGAATCTGAGAAACTACTTTTTCAATAGAGCCTTTGGATTGGGTTCTTAAAATTAAAAGTGCTTCTGTGATGGGAAGTCCTGCTCCAACCATCGTCGAAAGTTGCCTGGTAAAGGTTGATACTTCCGAAGGCTTCACTTTATCTTTGAAAGATTTTATCATTAAAAGAGGATTTGCAAAACTTGATTTAACGGAAATCACAACAAATCCCTTTGATCTAATCAGTTTTGCCGCAGCTTGGGGCGTTGAAGCTTCAACTTCACCGGTAATTAGCTTTCCTGTTTGGTCCTTTGCTTTGAAATTGAATCTTTTCATTAAACAGTTCTGATCATTCTTGTAAGCTCTTCCGGTCTTAAGGAATAACTTTGTGCGACCTCTATGCTAATTTTCCCATCTTTAACCAAAGATACCAGCGATCTTTCCAATGTAGTCATTCCTAATTCCAGTGAAGTCTGAATAATCGTATCGATCTGATGAGTTTTACCATCTCGAATTGTAGTTTTTATTGCGGGAGTTCCCAACATGAGTTCATAAGCGATAGTCCTACCGCCCCCCAAAACCGGAAGAAGTCTTTGAGAAAAAACTGCCTCAATAACATTTGAAAGCTGAAGCCGAATTTGGCCTTGCTGCTCCTCGGGAAAAACATCAACAATTCTATCTACGGTTTGAGATGCAGAATTAGTATGAAGGGTTGCAAAAACTAAATGTCCGGTTTCGGCAACGGTTAGAGCGGCTGAAATTGTTTCATAGTCCCTCATTTCTCCGACCAAAACAACATCCGGGTCCTCTCTCAAGCTACTTCTTAATGCTTTTTGCCAGGAGAGTGTGTCAGAATAAACTTCCCTTTGAGAGATTATCGATTTTTCATTTCTGAATACAAACTCAATTGGATCTTCTATCGTAATGATATGTGCTGCTCGGGTCTTATTTATTTCATTAAGTATTGCGGCAAGTGTTGTTGATTTTCCCTGCCCGGTAGGACCCGTAATTAATATGAGTCCCTGATGGAGAGTTGTAAACGAATGCAAAATCTTAGGTAGTCCCAAAGAATCGAGTGCCGGTATTTCAAGCGGAATTCTTCTAAAGGCTGCTGCAAGACTGTGCTTTTGTGTATAAACATTTACTCTAAAACGTGCTTTCTCTGAAAATGGCAAAGAGAAATCTATTTCCTTGTTTAAATTAATCAGTTGCATCTGCTCTGCGGTTAATACTTCTTTAATTAAAGATGCTGCCATTTCATTTGTTAAAACAGCCTCATTTGGGATTGCAGCCAAATTTCCATCAATTCTGAGTGTTGGAGGAATTCCTGCAATAATATGAAGGTCAGAAGCATTTTTATCTACCGTAAGTTGTAATAATTGTTTCATATCCATGTTTATTCCTGGGCAACTCTGAGTACTTCTTCAATACTTGTTACTCCTTCAACCACTTTTAAGTAACCGTCCTGTTTTAAAGAAATCATCCCTTCTTCTTTCGCCAATTTTTCTATTTCACTGGCGGGGGACCTTTGAAGTATCAATTTTGCAATCTTCTCACTCACCGGCAAGGACTCAAAAATTCCAACCCTGCCAAAATAACCTGAATTATTACATTCGGGGTCTCCTTGTCCTTTAAAAAACTTCATCGGCTTTCCCTCGGGCCATAAAGGACCTAAAATGTTTTTTGTTTCTTCTACAATTTTAGGATCGGGTCGATATTCGATCTTACATTTATCGTGAATTTTCCTTACAACTCTTTGGGCCACAATTGCGGTTATTGAAGAAGCCAAAAGATAAGGCTCGGCTCCCATATCTAGTAAGCGCGGTAGTGCACCTGATGCGTCATTTGTGTGAAGAGTAGAAAAAACCAAATGTCCGGTTAGGGAAGCTTGTATGGCCAAATCGGCGGTTTCCTGGTCTCTAATTTCTCCTACTAAGATAATATTCGGATCTTGTCTTAAAAAGGCTCTCAAACCTGATGCAAAAGTAAGCCCGACTCCCGGATTAATCTGTACCTGATTTACGCCTGGTATTTTATACTCGATTGGATCTTCAAGTGTAACTATATTTACCCGGGGAAGGTTGATACGGGAAATTATTGAATAGAGCGTAGTTGTTTTTCCCGAACCCGTGGGACCGCAAATAAGAATTATTCCGTGAGGGCGCAATATCGCGTCTTCGAGATTTTTAAGTCCTCTTCCTCTTAATCCAAGTTCGATAAGTTCCGGAACACCTCCGGTCTTTTTCAAAAGCCGCATCACAATTTTCTCTCCCCAGGTAGTAGGAAGGGAGGAGATACGCAAATCTACCTCCTCATTTGCATTCTTAAAATTAAACCTGCCATCTTGGGGGATTCTTTTCTCATCTATTTTCATTCCGGATTGTATCTTGATTCTTGAAATAAGTGCTTCGTGAAGTCCTTTGGGGATGGTAAGCTTTTCCTGAAGAATTCCGTCGATTCTATAACGAACACGGGTTGTCTTCTCCTGAGGCTCGATATGAACATCGCTGGCTCTTGCCCGGACAGCAAACTCCAAAATGTGATTAACAATCTCCGCAATTCTTTCTTCTCTGATAAAACCGGTCTTTGCGATATCAAGCGTTGTTTTAATATCTTCCGGAACAACCTCTTTCATGGCCTCCGTAACTTCTTTAGAAAGTGAAGTTGAATACCGCGTTGAAATAAACTCTTCCACTTGAGATGGTACTCCCGCTTGCGGTTTTAATCTGTAACCTGTCTTTTGTTCTATGAACTCAAGTGCCGTAAGATCCAGTGGGTCCGCCATAGCTAGAGCTAATTGTTTTAGAGTCGTATCGATAGAAACAGGAAAGACCTTAAATCTTTCTGCAACGTCTTGGGGCAAAAGGGCAACAGCTTCAGGAGATACTGGAGTGCTGGTAAGATCTACAAAGGGAACGTTATACAAAGTTGCTTTTGCCTTTGTTAAAGCAACTTCGGAAACCAACTCTTTCTCCTTTAGAATTTCTTCCTGGGTTTTGCCCGTTTGAATTTCAAACATCTTCACTTCCTGTGCCTTATCGGCAGTCAAAACCCCCTGAGACAGCAGGACATCTGCTAGGTTGTTAAGTTCACCATTTGTAACCTGCGAGTTGACAGGCTGAGGCACTTTGACTGTAGGTTGAGCAGGCATATTTAAAAATTTACAATTACCAATTACCAATTTTCAATGAAAATTAGATTTTGAGATTAGAAAATTATTATTTCCATTATGCGATAGAAAATGTCTTCAATCAAGTAATACTCATTATCAAATCCTATAGACTTGACTTTTATATGTGGTGGTGGTGGTAGCATCATGGCTAGAATTGAAGCAGGATCAATTTTTAAATCGCGGCCTATAGCTTCTGTTTCAATGCACGTTCGCATTCTTGCGGAAACAACCAATCTTAGTTGCCTTCGGGCAGAAAGGAAAATCTCATGGCATTCTTAGGTTGGATCTCTGCGGCGATATTGAGTACGTTACTCAACGGCTTTGCTCTCAAAGTACTCTGGAGCCGGTTCATGGTGGAGACCTTTAGTCTCCGCCCCCTGACCATCCCTCAGGCACTAGGCCTAGCCATGGTGGTAAGCTATCTAACCAACCACTATCACAAAGATGACAGATCCCCCGGTGTAATCATCGCTACAGCCTTCGTCCAACCCTTGTTCGCATTGCTAGTGGGCTGGATCATACAGCTATTCATGTAACAGTGGGCTTGTAGCATTCCTAAAGTAATTCGCAAGAAGTTTGAAAAGCACCGAAAGGGTGAAAATCACAATAACCCTCCGGTGCTTTTTTATGCTTAAGCCAAAGGTCGGACCTTGTGTGGGGTCGGACCCGACTGCGGGTCCGACCCTGATTAATTTGCTTTCCAGACGCTTAATATCTTAATATCTTTATATCCTAACTCTATGCATGCATATTTAATCGTTGGCCAAAACGAAGAGGTAAATAAAAATAAAGCCCAAGAACTCGCTGAAAAACTTGAGGCAAAGATACTTGAGTTTCCGCTTTCAAAAATTGAGGACGTTAGAAATCTATCTGCTTTTACAAAACTTAAACTCAGTCAGCCGACTGCCTTACTACTATATAGTATCGAAGATGCAACCGAGGAGGCACTAAATGCCTTCTTAAAAAATCTCGAGGAGCCACAAAAAAATCTTTACTATATTCTTACCGCACAATCTTCAAAAAGTGTACTTTCCACAATTGTTTCCAGATGCGAAGTAATAAAAACAGTCAGCAGTCTGCCTACGCAGTCAGGTAAACAGTCAGCAGTCTGCCTACGCAGTCAGGTAAACAGTCAGGAATCTGAAAACTTTTTGAAGATGCAGATTGGAGAAAAATTCGCACACGTCCAAAGTATAAAAGAAAGAGATATAGCCCTAGGTTTTGTTGAAAATTTAATTTACTTTCTCCACGAAAAATTACACAGCGAAACTAACTTCAGTCACACCTTCAAACTTTTAACCGAAGCGGTTTCAACAAGAAACGCTCTTAAGAAAAACGGAAACGTATCCTTACAGTTAATCAATTTTATTGTAAAAACCGCTTCCGTGACAGCCTAAAATCAAGTATATACTCATCTTACTCGAATTTACAATTCTCGTTTGATGAGTATGATCCTCAAACATGGTATCTAAGGTACAAACTAACGTATGTTTGATATAATAGTTAGTCTATGGCAGATAAAAACCCAAATTCATATACCGCAGAACAGATTCAGCTTCTTGAAGGACTCGAGCCAGTAAGAAAAAGGCCGGGAATGTATGTCGGCTCAACCGACTCAAGAGGACTTCATGAGTGTATTCGTGAAATTGTAGATAACTCGGTTGACGAATCCTTTGCCGGAGTCGCTAAAAATATTTGGGTGATTATTAATAAAGACGGTTCGGCCACAGTTCGCGACGATGGTCGTGGAATTCCGGTTGATAAACACAAATCCGGTATATCTGCTCTGGAATTAACAATGACCAAACTCCACGCCGGTGGAAAATTTGGAGGTGGTGCCTATAAAATCTCAGGGGGGCTACACGGAGTGGGAGCTTCAGTCGTAAATGCTCTTTCTTCTTTCTTTCGAGTGATTGTGCTTAGGGACGGTAAAGCTTATTACCAAGAATATAAACAGGGAAAACCCGCCAAGGGTGTTGACCTTGCGACCCAAAGCCAGCTTGACGAATGGCTTCCAAAAATCTGGGACATAAAAATTGGGGATGGCCTGTCTGCGCAGGCAAGAAAAACAGGAACGATTACAACCTTTTTCCCTGATAAAGCTGTTTTTGGAGATATTACCTTCGAGAATCAAAAAGTTAAAAATTTACTTAGAGACAGAGCATATTTGGTTGCAGGTCTTTCTTTTAACTTCATAGATGAAAGGGACGGGGACGAAGTATCCTTCTATTTTGAAGGGGGAATTAAATCATTAGTTGCCCACTCAGATCGCGACAAAAATCCTCTAACCGACGTTGTCCATGTATCAAAGGTAGAAGAGTCAATTAGTTGTGAGGTCGCGCTCCAGTACACCGACACTTTTGTTGAAAATGTCAAAGGATTTGTAAACGGGATTAACACAATTGACGGGGGAACACATGTGACTGGTTTTAGAATCGCCTTGACCCGTGCAATCAGTGATTATGCAAAACGAATAGTCGGAAATGGCCCGCCTCGCAGCAAGGCGGGTAACGGTAAGGACGAAACTGTCTTAACCGGTGAGGATATGAAAGAGGGACTGACTGCAGTTGTTTATATAAAAATGCCATCAGAAACTTTACAGTTTGAGTCCCAAACCAAAGCAAAACTTAATAATCCTGAAGTTCAAGGATTTGTTTCAACTACCGTTAAAGAAGGACTCGATACTTATTTCGAAGAGCACCCTGCGGATGGCAGAAAAATTATTGAAAAAGTAATGCTGGCGGCTCGTGCCCGCATGGCTGCAAGGGCAGCAAAAGATGCGGTACTTCGAAAAGGAGCCCTCGAGGGCGCAACCCTTCCCGGAAAACTTGCTGATTGCCAAACTAATGATCCGTCAATTTCTGAACTTTATATCGTTGAGGGAGATAGCGCAGGGGGGAGTGCAAAGCAGGGAAGAGATAGGCGTTTCCAAGCAATCCTACCATTGGGCGGAAAAATTCTAAATACGGAAAGAGCGCAACTTGACAAAATCGTTAAATTCGAAGAGATAAAAAATCTTATTATCGCTCTCGGAGCCGGGATTGGGGACAGTCTAAATTACGATAAAATCAGATATCATAGAATCATAATAATGTGTGATGCCGACGTGGACGGATCACACATTAGGACACTTTTGTTGACATTCTTCTATCGACACATGCCGGGAATAGTTATCAATGGTTATCTCTATATCGCGGTTCCGCCTCTTTATAAAATTCAATTCGGGAAAGAAATTTCTTATGTTTATGACGAACAAGAAAAAGAAGATTTAGTAAAACAACTAACCGGCGGAAAGATTATCATTCAAAGATACAAAGGTCTTGGAGAAATGAATCCAACTCAACTTTGGGAAACAACAATGGACCCCAAGATGCGCCTGTTAAGACAGGTGGCAGTTGAGGATATCGAAGAGGCAGACAGAACCTTTACTATGCTAATGGGTGAAGAAGTCCCGCCCAGAAAGAAATTCATCCAAACCCACGCTAAACTCGCCACATTGGATATCTAGTATAGAAAATAGTAAAATTAAATATGAACTATTTACATGATATTTGATATTCCCGCCGGAGATCCGCAAAAACACGTTAATGTGGTGGTGGAAATTCCCATCGGCAGTCGCATTAAGTACGAATATGACAAAGATTTACAAATAATTTCCGCCAACAGATTTTTGTACACCGCTTTTACCTATCCATTCAACTACGGCTTCATTCCCAGCACTTGGAGCCAAGACGAAGATCTGCTGGATATTGTAGTTTTATCTTCGGAATCATTGGCCACTGGAACGCTGGTTGAATGCCGAATAATCGGAATGCTGGACACCGAAGATGAAGAGGGGGCGGATGCCAAATTGATAGCCGTGCCCAAGGCCAAGATAGACCCCGCCTTTGCCTACATCAACGATATCTCCGAACTTCCGGACTATTTAAAAAATAAAATTAAACATTTTTACCAAAATTACAAATCTATTGAACCCGGCAAATGGGTCAAAGTTACTAATTGGTTGTCACGAGAAGACGCGATAAAGACCGTCGAAGAGTGCGTGGAGCGCTACCAAAAACACCTTAAATGACACGAGAACTCCAACCTTCTTTACCAGTTGAGGATTGCCCTGGCAGTGTGGTAGTTACACCTGATCCAAATTCATACGCAATGAGATATTTAAAAAAGTGGAGAGGTTATTCGGTCACCACTCATGAAGACATAAACTGTCTAGTCTTGGATAGAAAAGTCGGATTACTTGTCAGTTCAAATACAGAAGGAGGGCTCAGATTGTTATGCCAAGAACTAATAAGTGGAAGATGCAATTTTGTAGCACCTTAAACACGCAAAGAATTTGACAGGAGATTGACTAACTCCCATGCTCCAGTGTATGGTAGTTAGAGATGGCCAAGTATTCCAAGTTTTCAAAACTATCTTCAGGTAAGCGTCAAGAATTAGTTTTGGCATTTTGCCAAGCTATCATCTCTCTAAAAAACGAAGAGGAGGCGGCTAAGTTTCTTACCGACGTTCTTTATCCCCAAGAAATAGAAATGTTGTCCAAAAGATTGCAAATTGCTGAATATCTTTTACAGGGCAAAGAGTATGACTACATACGGGAAGTTTTGAGAGTAGGGAATAGTACCATTGCCCGAGTCGCCACCTGGCTAGGCATGTCCGGCGAAGGATTTAAAATCGTCATTTCCCGCAAGAAAAAACCAACTAAACAAGTCTCGATCGAAGAAAAATACGATCCCTACAGCAGTTATAATTTCAAACGCCGATATTCCCAATACTACTGGCCCCAATTATTATTAGAAAAAATTCTTCAACAAAGCGACGCCGCTCACCAGAAAAAGATAACTACCATACTCCAGAGCATGGGAGTTAAGAAGGACACATTTACACCGGAATTTAACAAGCAGCTTTACGCTCAATCGAGTATTGCTTCCGATAGACGAACGCGGTAACTTTGGATCAGTTGATGGTGATTCTCACGGGGCAACTTTTGGCTGATTCGTTTTTCTTTTTGTTTAACCATCTGTTAGAATTTCTTCATGGCAAGAGCAAAATTGGCCGAACTTCTTAAGATACTTAACCTCGAAATTAAAAGGGTTGGAATTTATGTTGAAAAAACTAATCAGGCTGCTAATGAAATTGCAAGGGCCTCAGCGAACTCGCCTTCTCAATCCGGAGACCGAGAACACTCGAGAAACCAAGCAATAATTACGAAAGAGAAGTTTGAAAAACTGGAGAAGTTAAAAAACGAAGTTAAAGAAGCTCTCTCAAAAGAGGTCTCAACGAAAGTTGTGATCCCGTGTTTTGTCGAAGTAAAATATTCCTCTGGAGTAACCGATTCATTTTATCTAGTCAAAAATCCCACTTTCTTAGCCAATGCAAAAATCGTCTCATCAGAATCTCCTTTAGGAAAGGCTCTACTGGGGAAGAGTGCAAACGAGCCGTTTGCTTTTAAAACAAATGAGAAAACCCAAATATCAGGTTCAGTTGTATCAATGATTTAAATCATTGATACAGAATACTTCACCATTTTTTTCTAAGGTGTTTTTGTCTTCCGTGCCAACCCACAATATTTGATCCCTCCCTCTTGCCGCTTACGTGGGCTTTACCCTTCCCTCTATACTGGGTAAGACGGAAAAAAATCTCATCCCGAGTAGCGCTAGGGTGCTCAATAAGATCTGCTGCCACTGCTTCTCTTGCTACTGTCCGATTCCCGTAATGTTTCACCAAATCTTCCGCCAAATGATCAATATCTATGTCTGTTTCAAACGAAAAAAGGACATCAATCCCCATTTTTCCATCAAGTTCCGACCGAACTACAATTTCTGAAGACATTCTAATTCAAAATTATATATAAATTTCCTCGAAATTGAAGAGGGATTTTAGAGGCTGCCGCGGGAGACGTAGGTTTTTGCTTCATTAATTCATCGTAACTAATATCAATAGTATAAAAAGAGTTATCAGAAGAAGCAGCATCAAATTCTTTTCGCTTTTTTGGGAAGATTTAACTTTAGGCATTGATTAATTTCTACATATTAAGCCTTCTTTGTCAAGTAAGAATTTAAAGATATAATTTAAATATGGCTGATTTATTAGGAGAAACGCTTAGTCCTTCTGTTCTGGTTCCTTATGGCATATCAGAAAGAAAAGATCTCAGAACGATCTTCTCGGAATTTAGAAAAGAAATAAAACTCCTTACAGGATTAAACTCGCAGGAGTTTCTTAATAGAATTCTTGAAATTGAAGGTCTTTTTATGGAAAAGCTCAGCGGCTCTGAATTAAAATTGTTAGCACTGGCCTCCGAGACAATAGGGGTCGCGATAAAAAATAAAAACGCAAATTTGGGTCCACAAAATGAAAGAACAAAATCCCACGAAGCGGCTCTTGAGAGCATTGAACTGCAGCGTGAAGTGGTCAAAATAGCTCTTGCGAACACGGATTCAGGATCTGGAAAATATAATAAAAATGTTGCTTATTACTTTGCAATTTTGTCAGAAATTTACCGTGATCATTTTCAAAGTCAAAGGTCTCAAGATGGAGAACTGGGGATCCATCTGGAAGCAGGGTTTTTAAGAGGAATAAGGGGTATGGTAACAACTGCTTTTTTATTTAATGCCCTTGGATGGGAAGTTGCTCTTCCGGACCCGGATTGGGATTATTTATATGACATTGATTTAATAGTAAGGACACCTCACGGAAAAGTCTTCGGAGTTGATGTAACTGCAAAAAGGTATACAGCAACAGGTGAATTAATGACACCGTTTTTTGTTTCCAGAAAGTCTCCCGAAAACGGCACACCAGATTTTTTAAGGGAAAGTATGGATTTTTTAAGAGTAAACGTACCACCGCTTGCAAGTTACGCATCGGAAGGTTTTTACAAAAACCGCCCGCTGGGTCTTCCTAACGAGATCAAAATCAGAGAATTTGGTACAATGCTGGCACAAATAAAATGACACCAAAAAAAGGGCCAGAGTTTAATTTCGATACTCTTGAGAGACTATTTCGGGCTGAACCGGAAAACATGCCGAGTGAGACAGAAATGTTGAATATTGTCGAAAACCCAAAATTACTTTCTCAAAAAGGAAATTTGGGTAGGCAAATACTTTTCTTAGCAAAAATGATCGCCTATGTACAAAACCACCCCAAGTTTAAAGAAAGAATTCAAAAAGTCCTCGATTCCCATTGCTTCTAACTTCCCAAAAATGTAATATATAGACAGGCTTTGAGCCTAATTTTTTTGCAATTAAGATATGGAAATTGGTAAAGTACAACAAGTAGAAATAACTTCAGAACTTTCAAAAAGCTATCTTGACTACGCAATGAGCGTAATTGTCGCACGGGCCCTTCCTGATGTACGCGACGGACTAAAACCGGTTCACAGAAGAATTCTTTACGCCATGTATTTGATGGGGCTGGGATCAACATCGGCCTTTACAAAAAGCGCAAAAGTGGTCGGAGAAGTCCTTGGAAAATACCATCCTCATGGAGACATGCCTGTTTATGACGCATTAGTCAGGCTCGCCCAAGATTTCTCAATGAGATACCAACTTGTAAGGGGTCAGGGAAACTTTGGATCGGTCGACGGCGATCCTCCTGCTGCAATGCGTTACACCGAAGTTAAGCTTGCCGGAATTTCTGAAGCAATACTTAAGGATATCGAAAAAGATACAGTCAACTTCTTAGACAACTTTGACGCGACTTTAAAAGAACCAATTTATTTGCCCGCACTTTTACCTAATCTACTTCTCATGGGCTCCGAAGGAATTGCAGTAGGAATGGCAACAAAAATTCCTCCACACAACCTTACTGAAGTTATCGACGGCATAATCACTATTATCAAAAAGGGTAAAGTTATCGGGGAAAAGAGCCAGCAAGACGAGCATACAGATTTTGTAATTAAGAAAATTAATCTCGTTGCCTCCGGAGAACAAAAAGCGCTCACCGATAGCGAAATAAAACCAACCGACGTCAGCTTTGAAAGCGATATCACAATAGAAGAGCTTGTTCGAATTATTCCCGGCCCGGACTTTCCTACGGGTGCAGCCATCTATGACGCAAATTCTTTAAGGGAGGTCTATGCAACGGGGAGGGGAAAAATTACCATTCGTGGAATTGCAGAAATTACCGAAGGGGACAAGGGAAAACAACAAATAATAATTACCGAAATTCCTTATCAAGTTAACAAGGCCGAGCTTGTAATAAAAATTGCACAGCTTGTAAAAGACAAAAAAGTTGTAGGAATCAGCGATCTTCGAGATGAATCCGACAAGGATGGTATGAGGGTTGCAATCGACCTTAAGAAAGACGCAAGGCCCAAAGCGGTACTAAATAATATTTATAAACACACCAGACTTCAAACAACTTTTCCCGCAAACTTTGTTGCATTAGTCGATGGAACACCTCATACCCTAAATCTCAAACAAATATTAACTGAGTACATAAAGCACAGGCAAAAAGTTGTAATAAGAAGAACGATTTTTGAATTAACAGAGGCAAAAAAAAGAGCACACATTTTAGAAGGACTTAAGATTGCTCTTGATAATCTGGATGCGGTTATAAAAACTATTCGGGAAAGTAAAACCCAGGAAGATGCAAAAAATAATTTAATAAAACGATTTGGTCTAACCGAAATCCAATCCGTCGCAATTTTGGATATGCAGTTAAGACGCCTTGCGGCCCTTGAGAGAGAAAAAATTGAAAAAGAATACGAAGAGATGAAGAAACTAATCGATATTCTTGTCGCAATTTTGAAAGACCCAAATAAAGTTTTAGAAATTATAACAAAAGAATTGATCGAACTTAAGGCTAAATTTGGCGATAGTCGAAAAACAAAAATTTATAAAAGTGCAATTGGAGAATTTTCCGAAGAGGATTTGGTTCCCAAGGAAGAAACTTTAATCACGGTAACAAAAACCGGGTATATAAAACGTTTACCCCTTAATACTTACCGCGCCCAAAGAAGAGGAGGTAAAGGAGTAATTGGAATGGCCACCAAAGAGGAAGATGAAATTGAGCATCTAACGAGCGCAACTACTCACGATACAATTCTTTTCTTTACCGACCGCGGGCGGGTATTTGGAACAAAGGCCTGGGAAATACCCGAGTCTTCGCGCCAAGCAAAAGGTCAAGCGCTCGTTAATCTTTTAAATCTTGAACAGGGGGAGCTTATCCGCTCAATTTTGCCTCTCTCAAAAGGCGGAGAAGCCAAATACTTAATTATGGCCACCAAAGACGGGGATGTTAAAAAGACAGTTTTAACACAATTTGAAAACCTAAGGGCTTCGGGGCTTATTGCAATAAAACTTCACAAAGAGGATTCGTTGGTTTCCGTTCACGCAACAGCTGGACATGATCATATTCTTCTTTTAACAAAAGGCGGAAAATCGATTCGTTTTCCGGAAGAAAACGTAAGATCTATGGGAAGGGCAACGTCCGGTGTTGGGGGAATCAAACTTGAAAAGGAAGATTTGGTTATTGGTATGGAGGTTTTTCCGGCAAAAGAGATAATCCCCATTGACAAGAGACGTAAAGTTTTCAGAGATATTTTAACAATCAGCGAACACGGTCTCGGCAAGAGAACACCGATTCATCTTTTTCCGGTTCAAAAAAGAGCCGGGAAAGGAGTTAAGGCGTCTGTTGTAAATCCTAAAACAGGACAGCTCTCTACGGCCATAATGGTTACAGAAAATATCGATCAACTAATAATTACTTCAAGGATGGGACAAGTGATTAAGCTCCCGCTTAAAAATATTCCCCGACTCGGTCGTGCGACCCAAGGGGTAATACTCATGCGCTTTGCAAATAAAGGCGACTCAGTCGCCGCAGCGGCGGTAATTGAAAAAGATTCTGATGAAGATAGTTTGCAAAATCCAAAAGTAGTATAATCGAAATAACTATTTATGGCAGAAATATCAGATACCGGCCTAAAACAAATGCGAAAAATGTCAGAAAGTGCTATAAAGGCTTTCAAAAATGAGCTGAAGAACGACCCGGATGTTGCTGAATGTCTAGGTACTGTTATCGAAACGGCGTATGCTGTTACCGACTGTAAGTTATGGGACGAACCTTTTTTTCTTTATTCAGAGGTTTCTCCTGATGAAAAAACTGTACCTTATGGAACTCATATAACATTTATTCCGAATCCTGGAAATGAAAAGCTGCCGCCCGATCGATTCGAGGGTTTGTTTACCCTTACCAGAGGGGCAAAAGACGCCAGAATTTCTGCATTGCTCAAAGTGGAAGGCAGAATCGATCCAAACAGTTCTTCTCACGTTGTTGAGAGAGCGAGCTTCCGGTCGTCCGAACTAACATACGCGCAAGCTATTGGCTCAGTTGTGCAGTTTGGAATGGGAATGGCAAGTAAGTTGCCCTAAAAGGCAGAGTCACTAAAGAAAGAAATTGCCCCAGCTTCTCAAATTCAGCCCAGTGAAAACCGAAATTCCGGTTTCTGTTTCTCTTTCCTTCGAACTCCGCTAGTTCCACTTAAATGATATATATCATTTAAGTATTACAAACCTTTTCTCAATCCCGCAATTTTCTTTCTCCTCTCAAGACTACGTTTTTTAACTAAGGCCAAAGATTTTCCTTTGCCTGGAATATCAAATAAACCTGATAATTCTTCTAAAAGAATCCTTGCTGCATCTTTTCTTAATGCGCGCTCAATGACAGGCGACATACCTTCACTTTCATATTTGATTCTGAAACTCATTCGGGCTATTGTTGGAGGACTAATCCTTAAGGTTTTCCTGATTGTGTTGTAATCAGTTCCTTTTGCTAACATAACTGCTGCCGCAAATCTTTTTGCGAACATTATTTTTTCTGTAGGTGTAAAAAAGTTTCCTATAAATCCTTCCAACTCATTTTTGTTCTTTATACCCAAAATGGCTTCAACAAAAAGATTAAATATTTTTTCCCACAGCTCCGGCTTAACAATAAACTTTGATACCTGCGACATCTACTTACATGATATATATTATGTAAGTGACACGTCAAGAGTTTGAAAGGAATTCTTGAAAGTTGGAGGAGTATGGATAATTGTGGTCACTTCGAGGTTTTTCGATCACCCTAATTTTCGGATTAACTTTTGACATAAATTCCTTAATTTCGCCAAAACTCGCCAATGGATCTTTGAAGTTTTGAAAACAAACTACCTTTTCCGGTGGGAAGTTTTTAAAAGCATCTTTGAAAATTTCCAATCTTTTTTCAGAAACAGACGGAATTCCACAAAGAATTATCTTTTCAATTCTGTCTGGAATTTGTTGTAATGTAAGTGCAGTAACCAAGGTTCCAACTGACTTTGCAATAATATTGCACTTGTCTTTCAAAAGAACATCGACTACATCCTGTGCTTTACTTTCCGGCCTAAAACTCTTTTCAGAATCAGTCCAATGATCCCATAAGACCGGCCTTACTTCGTGACCAAGTTTAAGTTTTTGGGCAGTTTCCAAAACCCAATCTCTATTGTGTGAAGAATATCCGGGAAGAATAAAAGTAATCATCTAGTTTCCTCCTTTTCCATGGAAAGCCGAGTGAATATCACGAAGCTGTTTATTGGTAACATGGGTATAAATTTGGGTAGTTGAAATGTTCTTGTGACCAAGCATTTCTTGGACGGATCGTAAGTCGGCTCCTGCCATGAGTAAGTCGGTTGCAAAAGAATGTCTCAGAACGTGTGGAGTCGCATCTACCGGTAATTTAATTTTCCTGACATATTTTTTAATCATCCGCTGAACCGAGCGGGGAGTGAGACGCATTTTTTCACCTGCCTGCGCAGGCAGGTCGGCATTGAACGGATCCATCTTGCCTTTATGACGAATAAAGACCGGTTTATAATTATCTGTTCTCTCCGCCAAATATTTCTGCAGCCAATCTCCAGCCCTTGTGGAAAGAAAAACTACTCTTGCCCGTCCTCCTTTTCCAATTATTCCAAACTCCCGTCTGTCTAAATCAATTTTATCCCGGTCCAACTTTATAAGCTCGCTAACACGAAGCCCTGTTGAAAATAGAACCTCCAAAATTGCTTTGTCGCGTTTGCCGCCAATTGTCGAAAGAGTAGGGGCATTAAGAAGTCTATCAACCATATCTCCGGATAGAAACTTAACTTGTCTATCGCTAACTTTCGGGAGGTCAATTTTGTCAGGAGCCATAACTTGATAGTCGTTTTTGATGAGCCACTTAAGAAACGAGCGAAGAGCTATTACATGATACCCCTGAGTCCGACGGGACAAGGTTCCTCCCTTTCTGTCCGGCAAGTTAGAAAGGTAAATTCTATATGAGCGCACAATTTCCTGATTTATAGCTTTAAGAGTTTGCCTGATTCCTTCTTTAGCTAACCACCTTACCAACCTAGACAAATAGTGCCTGTAATTTCTGACCGTTAGGGGAGAGGCTCCCTTTTCGACTTGAAGATAACCGAGAAACTCATCAATTTTCCTGGCAAGTTCAGATTGGGCAGTAGGCATACTTAAAGATATTCGATACTAAGATATTAGGATATTAAGAGCAGGGTGTCAAGATTGTGCGACAAAGAGGAAGAATAATAAATTAACAAAAGCCTATAATTTTTGATTCTTTAGACCCCTAGTGTTATAATTTTGTAAGTGCGAAACATAGATATCCTTTTATCACAGGAGGGCAAAATGAACGTAGGAATGCTCTGGACGGGCAGTGGTGGCGATATTAAAACAGAGATGCGTCTCGCCATCAATCACTACAGAACAAAGTTCCGGGCCCAGCCAACAATTTGTTGGGTCAACCCCACGGATTATTTTGAGGGACTTGAAGGCTTGGGTATCTCAATAAACCAAGACCCAATCATTAATACCGGAGATCTCTGGCTGGGAGTTTCAAGACAAACGATCATCTTGAGATAAAGAAATAGAAATAACGTTTGACGATTTTTTTGTACCGACACCTCAATATTGTGCGACACTGAAAGTTTTTGATAACAAAAGCTTTTGAACAGCACTTACATTCGCAAACTTGGCATTAAAACCCTTGATAGCAAAAACCCTCGGATTATATTGAAGCTCGCCGGGGTTATTTGAAAGCAGAAATATATTAGTATTCGCTTGAGTATAATCCAGCACGAATTGAGCGTGTCTGGGAGAATCGTCAACATGGAAGTTAGCCTCTCGGGCAGCTACTGTTTGCGCCTTAAAAACTTCTCCGGACATATTTTCGTCCCTTCTTATGAAGATTTGTTCATGGTTAATCCAAGGCATCCATCTTCTAAACCATTCAAAAGTAATATCCCCAGCGTTTGGTTTCCTGGAAGTTATAATTGAAAAACCGGCGCCGGACTCATGAAGTAATCTAGTTAACGCGCGAGCGCCCGGCATTGGAGGCGCGGCAAGAAGCAGTTCCGGATCATACCAAAGGAATGTTTCTAGTTCAAATGCTATTTGTGGATCCTCTCCCAAACCTTCTGCTAACTTTGTTATTCCGTCCCAACCTTTTATATCCCAAGCAAAATATTTTGTGTTATACATTCTGTTAAATTTATTTATTACAGAAACAGCAGACCACGCTAAAACCCCATCCATATCTAAAGTTATCGTCAAGCCTCTAAGAAATTCTTTTGTTTCCGGCGAATGTTCAACTGGCATAGAATTCTTGAAATTTTAGCAAAAGTCTGACTAAAAACAAGAATCAATTAAAACTAGACTGCGTGTAATCGATTTTAAGGCCTTTGTTTTTAGAAAGACGACTATCTTCGGTCCGAAAATGCGGGGATATATAGTTACAGAGTTACAAAGTTTCTTCGCTTTCATCCGCGGGCTTACGCCCGGGGTATTTTGCGAAGGGGGATAACATTTCGGCTTTTGTTCGGAAGAGTAAAAATCCTTATACTAAAGTCAGAGGAATAATAAATAGAAAATGTTAGTAAAAGTTGATAAGAAAAAATGGTGAAGGAGGGGAAATAAAAGAAAAAGACCACTCCACCCTGAACCAATTTGACTACGTCGTAAAAAGATCGGAAGAGCACCCGTCTGAACTCCAGTCACGTGAAACGATCTCGT
>CAYISM010000004.1:0-34027 GCA_964366085.1 uncultured Gammaproteobacteria bacterium
AATCGTCCGAAATTTTTGGCATGCTTGCGCTCTAATCTTTGGTTCGCGCGGTCAAGAATACTTTTAAGGCAGACGAATTTAAATCCGATCAAGTTCTCGAGAAAAAACTTTATGAATAACTATCATATATTAATATATGATAGTCGGCTCAGATAAATAGATAAGTATAAATTAATGAAAATAAAAGAACAGAAAATAAATGATTTTTTAGAGAGTGTTTCGGCAAAGACCTCTACCCCAGGAGGCGGAGCGGTTGCGGCCTTATCTGGAGCCATGGCGGCGGCGTTGATTGAAATGGTTTGTAATTTGACGATTGGGAAAAAGGGGTATGAGAAAATGGAGAAGGATATTAAGATATTAAGATATAAGGCGATTAAGACAAAGAAAGGTTTTCTGAAATCGGCGGATAGAGACGTCGAGGCATTTAATAAAGTAATGGAGGCTTATAAAATTCCCAAAACAGATAAAAGTAGAATGTCTAAGATTCAGAGGGCTTTAAAATATGCAACAGAGGTTCCGACGCAAACAGCAAAGCTTGCGGTCGAAATAGAAAAACTTGCAAAAAGGGTCGCAAAAATCGGAAACAAAAATGCAATTTCGGACGCAAAAACTGCAGGACACTTAGCGAAAGCGGCGTATTCCTCAGCGATGGAGAATGTGAAGATAAATAAAGACACGCTCGCAAGGCTAAAATAGTAAAAATACCCAACAATATTTATATGACTTTACCGGAGACTTCAGGACAAGAGGAAATTTTCGATTATACGATAACAGATGATGATTTAGTGTCTGTTCGAAAAATTTTAGGGGCATATATTGATAAAGAAATTAAAGAAAGACGCTTAAGTGGGCTACTTGTTGAAGAGAATGCTCTTATTACAGGTATCGCAAATGAAATCCATATTCTTACCAGAGTCAAGAAATTTAACTCGTTCCTTGCGTGTTTGGTATATGTTGAGCAGAATATGCAGGAAAGAGGAATGGCGGAAGGACAAGGGAAAGTAAGACTTTTGGAAGAGACACTGCAACATATGAGGGGTGAGAAGAATCCAGAACCGAAAAAAGGCGGAAAGGCTGGAATGCTTAAATATCTTGGTCCCAAAAGGTGAGTTGCAAAAATTAAGTAATTTGGTTACAATTAAGGTCGAAAACACACATCGGTCACGTTTCCTGGACTCTTCCGATCGATGGCGGTTTAAGGAAACGAATAATTTTCAATGACAACAAAAATCTCTTTAGAAAAATTGCTTGAGGCGGGTGCTCATTTTGGGCATCAAGCCAGGCGTTGGAACCCTAAAATGGCTCCTTATATTTATGGAGAACAGGAAGGCGTTCATGTTTTTGACTTAACTAAAACAAAGATAGCTTTAGAAGAAGCCTTAAAAACTTTAAAAAAATTTTCTTCGGAAGGTAAAGTGATCCTGTTTGTAGGCTGTAAAAAACAATCAAAAGATAAAACAAAAGAAGTTGCGGATGTGGTTGGGGCTTCTTATGTCAACGAGCGTTGGCTTGGCGGAACTTTGTCAAACTTTGATCAAATTAAGAAATCGATAAATAAGCTAATTGAGATGAAAAAGAAAAAGACTGAAGGAGAATATGATAAATTTACCAAAAAAGAAAGACTTCTTTTAGACCGCGAAATTGAAAGATTAGAAAGATTTTTCGGAGGCATTACTACCTTAGAAAAACACCCGGATCTGTTGGTAATTGTAGATACGCATAAAGAGTCTGGGGCCGTAAAAGAAGCAAATAGAGTAAACGTACCGGTTATTGGGATAGTTGATTCAAATGCAGATCCAACCATAGTTGATTGGCCAATTCCTATGAATGACGACGCAGGAAAAGCAGTCGAATATGTGTTAGATTTAATGAGAGAAGCGATATTAGATGGACAGTTTAAGATCAAGTCTAAGAAAGATGGGAAAGATTAACGCAGCACAGATTAGAAAATTAAGAGATGAAACAGGAGCGCCTGTAATTCGGGTCAAGAAAGTTTTGGAAGAGGTTGTCGGGAACGAGAAAAAAGCTTTTGAAATTTTAAGAAAGGAGGGATTTGAAAAAGCTACTAAGCGCGAGGGACGCAAAACCTCGCAAGGATTAATCGAAACTTATGTTCACCACTCCGGAAAAGTAGCGAGTCTAGTCGAACTATTTTGTGAGACTGATTTTGTTGCTAGAAACGAGCTTTTTCGTGAACTAGCACATAATCTTGCCCTACAAGTTGCCTCAATGGGTGCGGAAAATTCAGATGATTTAATGAAGCAAGAGTTTATAAAAGATCCTTCCAAAAAAATTGAATATTTGGTAAAGGAAGTTATCGCCAAAACAGGAGAGAATGTAAAAATTGGAAGAGTTTTTAGAATGGAATTAGGGAAAAATTGATGGATGAATCTCAAATTCGCTCCAAAATGTCTCAAGTTGTTGATCTTGTGACTAATGACACCGCGTCCATTAGGACCGGTCGGGCGACACCATCTTTAGTTGAAGGACTGGAACTTTCGGTTTATGGAGGAACACAAAGACTTAGACTTTTAGAACTCGCCACAATTTCCGCCTCCGACCCTCAAACTCTAGTAATTGAACCCTGGGATAAATCGATAATCGGAGAGATCCGTCAGGGGATTATGTCGGCAAATGTCGGAATGAACCCCGCAATTGACGGAGAGATAATTAGAATTTCCATGCCTTCCCTTACGACCGAAGATAGGGAAAAATATGTGAAACTTTTGTCCACTAAACTTGAGAATGGACGCATAATGATCAGGCAAGTCAGAGCAGATGCAATGCATGAAATTAAGAAAAAATTTGAAGCAAAAGAAGTTAGTGAAGATCAAAAATTTGCTCAAGAAAAAAAACTTCAGGAACTGACAGATGAATTCACAGAAAAAATCGAAGCGATTGGAGAGAGAAAAAAACAAGAGCTTCTTCAAATCTAATTTGTGATTTGAATTGAAATACTTCAGAATTAAATTGATGGCAGACCGGACTGTGGATATTAAAGCCGAAGGACTAAAAATAGGAACACTCGAAGAAAATAGTACGCTTTTGGAAGGTCTTCGTGAAAATTTGATCAGGGGTTTTGGCAGGCGCGTTGCGACTTCGGTCTTGCCAACGGAGGTCAACCATGAATACATGGAGATTTACGATCCCAGAAATGGAACTTTTTTTGTTAATATAGGAGCCAGAACCATTTTTATCAAACCAATCGAAGATGCAAAGCCGGAAAGAGATCTGACTGAGTTAAATGTGTTATTGTCTTTACCGGCGGATAGATTTCTAGCTTATTTGAATAACAAAATTTCTTCAGGCCTACTTGCCCTTGAAGCGGTAAAACTTGGTGTTTTAAATCCGCAGCCAAATTTTGAGACAAGAGACATAACGAATTATAAGATTACTACAAGGAATTTTGATATCGATGGAATAAAGGATAATGAGCCAATATTGAGTTTCGTTGCGAGAGCCGTTGATGATTCGGTAGCAAACATAAAGGCTGAGAAGAGAAGAGGAGGGCTAGACAAATACAAGTCTTACATTAAAAAAGATAGCGAGATTCTGGACAGAGAAGGAGCAAATAGATTCCTGAAAAGATTTTCAGTTGTGCTTGTTTCCAAAGATTTAATAGTTTTGGAAAGGCCTGCTTATGATCATGTTAATTTAGAGGATCGTGAAGACAAAGTGATTGGGGAAGTTACCCATCTTGACCGTGTTTTTTACGTTTTAAAAAGGTTTAAGAAAAAAGAAGGCGGATTTGGTTGGGTAAGAAAAAATTTCAAACCATCACCCACTACGGGGGAAGAGATAGATAAATGGTTTGAGGCTAGACAAGAAAAGGACAAACAATATTTCATGCCCGTCCCCCAAAGGGCTCTTCAACCGGAGCCTGTTTCCTGATACACTAGATTAATGATTACTTCGCTAATTACCTTTTTAGTTGTTCTTTCAATATTAATTTTAGTCCATGAATTCGGGCATTTTATTATGGCCAGACGGGCCGGAGTTTTAGTTGAGGAATTCGGGTTTGGACTTCCTCCCCGAGTCTGGGGAATTAAAATCGGTGAGACACTTTATTCAATTAATGCGCTTCCTTTCGGAGGTTTTGTAAAACTATACGGAGAGGCTGAGGTAGAAAGACTGAAGTTTCCCGGAAGGGCCTTCTTAAACAAAGACAAAAAAACAAGAATTGGAATAATCGTGGCGGGGGTTATTATGAATTTTATTTTGGCCATTGTTGCTTTCGGCATTGTTTATACGGTTTCCGGCATTCCCAAGGAAACAAAAAATGTCAAAGTTGTTGAAATTGCCACAAGTTCACCCGCACAAATTGCCGGCCTAGTGATTGGAGATGTTGTACGAAAAGTGAACAACGAAGATGTTATATCGGTTGGCCAATTTGTTGACGTTACAGAAAAAAATAAGGGAAAGAAAATAGCTCTCGAGATTGAAAAACCCTCCCAGGGAAATTTAGTTAAGGTAACAATTACGCCGAGAGAAAATCCTCCCAAAGGGGAAGGGCCATTGGGAGTAACCATTACAACAAGTGAAATCTACTTTCCGCCGGTTGTCCTAAGACCATTTTATGGAGCGTATTACGGTTTCAAGGAAGCTCTTTTTTGGGGTAAAAACGTAATTTTAGGTTTTGTAAAAATCTTTTCAGAACTTTTTAAAGGACAAGCCCCCAAAGATATAGCAGGACCGATAGGAATTTTTGCGGTAACTTCGGCAGTTTCCAAAGTTGGGATTTTAGCTGTAATTAATTTTATCGGGATTCTTTCCGTAAATTTGGCGGTTTTAAATGTTTTGCCGTTTCCGGCACTTGATGGTGGAAGGCTACTTTTTATAGGTCTGGAATCAATCTTGGGAAAAAAGGTTTTGCCGAAAGTTGAATCTTTTATCCACACAATTGGAATGATTATTCTTTTAATTCTTCTTTTAGCCATAACGGCGCATGATATCCAAAGACTAATTGCCTCGGGGTCTTTATCAAAGTTTGTGGATTCGGCGTTGAAATAGTCTATGGTCTATAGTTCTTTTGTCAAAAATTTGGTATATTTGGGATGAAAATGATATTTGGCAAAAATCCCTCTCTGGCTCTGGGTATGACCTTGAACGACCCTAAAGGTGAGTGGAACAAAAATGTGGCCTATTGGACGATAGGGAAAAGGTTAAGAAAAGCCTTCGAAGGACGGGTTGTTGTGAGTGCGACCAAAGCTACAGCCGAAAAGAACCCTGAATTGTTGGAATTATTAAGACAACAAGGAATAAAAGTTGTTATAGAGGAGTCGGGAAGATTTTCGAAAAATAATGTAGAGAATAATCATTTGCAGGCTCTACACGAAGTTTCCAATTTAGGAAGCCAATGGGTAATGTATGGAGATTTTGATAGGGTTTGTGTAGACTCAGTGGTAAAGAGTGGTATTTCGAGACTTGCCGTTTTCTTAACAGAATTTTTGGATAGACAGGAATCCAGAGATACAAGGCTTGTAGTTGTTGGTAGGAAAGTTAATGAATTTGGTCTAACTGAAAGGGATTCTTTCTTTCGTTATAAAACAGAACGTCCAATATTAAACGTTTTGAACAAAATTGTAGGATTTGAAATTGATCCTTTAACTTCCTATATTGTTGTGAGGAATAACCACGCAAGAAAAATTATTGAGGGTTCGAATTCTCTTTCAGAAATGGATTATCCTGCTACGAAGTGGGTTTTACAAACTGTTGAACAGGGACTTAAAATTGCCAGTTTTAATAGCAGTTTAGTTGGAACAATAGAAAAACCCGGATTTTTGGATATTGAACAGATGAGAAGACGAATTGTAGAGGATGAGCAAAATGAAAGTGACGATGTACAGAGGGGAAGACATACGCAAGAAGCAAAGCTGGCACTTGATAATTTGGAGTCAGAAGTCTTTGATGAAAAGAGCATGTTGAGCCTAGCTTATTATTTGCCGAACCCGTTTACACCTAATCTCGAAGTAGGTATGAGAGGAAATATAGAAAGAGGAAAGAAAATCCTTAATTTTATAGAAGATGAATGTGACAGTGGTAGATTAGATAACGTTCTTGAGCATGAGCGTAAGGCAGGTATAAAAAGAGGGATTGAAAAAGGCCGGAGCGAACTTGATTTCGTTCGAGATCGATTAGAAGGAAATATAATGAGTAATGGCAAATTTGCTCTATATACGTTCCTTCTAGAAATCGGGATGTATGTTGAAGGTGGACATAGGAGAGATTTGAATTTTTTGTTACGTCGCTCAGAAAAAATCAGTTAAAAATTTGTCAGAATTTCATTTGACAGAACTGTTCTTGGGTGCTATCATTTATGTTGTTGACAATTTAGAGGATGTGGGTGTTGAAGGGATCCTAACCCCGAGCCCTGAGGGAAATCGAAAAAAACGTACTAACCTCTTTCGAGTTGATCCGAAACATCAAAGATCGAATGCCGATGTCGGATTTACCGGAGTCGGCTACTAAGTCTTAATTGGTAACAGTTAAGAGAAACAAGGTGGTAAAGCGAGAAACCTCGCCCTTGTTCATCACAAATTTGGTGGTGAATAGAGGCGGGGTTTTTTTTATGGAAAAAGAAAACACTGTTAATAAAGAACTAGAGGAAATGCGAGACTTAAATGTCGCAGTAATAGGCGTGGGGAATTTCGGATCTGCATTAGCCGAAGGAATTGTTAACTCCGGAGTAAAAACCCCTCTAAACGTAATTCTTTCTAACCGTTCAAGAGAAAAATTGGAAACATTTGCGCAAAGAGGGTATACAATTGCTTCCTCTAATAACGAAGCGGCGAATCTCTCAAAAACGATAATATTAGCAGTTAAACCTTATCAGATTTTGGACGTACTGGGCGAAATAAAAGGAGTTTTAAGAGACAACGATTTTATAATTTCTGTTGCAGCGGGTTTAAGAATCAATCGTATCAAGGGAATTGTTGGCAACTGCAAAGTTGTTAGAGCGATGCCTAATTTGGGTTGTAAATTTAAAGTAGGTGTAACAGGATGGTTTACGGGGGATTCTTTAAGTCAAAAGGAAGTCTCAATAGTCGAATCGTTATTTGGATCTATGGGAGTCGTTGTTAAAACAAAGAGTGAAGATGGAATAGATAGGATCACAGCTATGGCAGGTAGTGGAATAGGATTCGAGTTTTATTTGCAAGAGCAATTAGAAAAGATAGGTATGCAATTATTAAATGATGAAGTTGATGCTGATACGTCTCGAAAAATTATGGTCCAAGTATTGAGAGGAACAGTTCTTATGTTGGAAAAGGATGGAAGGAGTGTTTCTGAATTAAGGAAGGCAGTAACCTCTAAAGGAGGAACTACTGAGAAGGGGTTACGATTTTTTGAATGGAGCGACTTAGAAGGCATTTTGAGAGAAGGAATTAGACAAGCCTATAAAAGATCAAAGGAGCTTGGCGAAAGCTTGTAATTATTGAAAATGAGGAGGTGATAGAATAAATTTAATATGACAACTATAACTTGGGAAGATTTTGAAAAAGTTGATATAAGAGTCGGTAAAATAATCGAGGCGGAGGAATTTTCTGAAGCCAGAAATCCTTCGTATAAGTTTAGTATCGATTTCGGTCCTGAAATTGGGATTAAAAAGTCATCGGGGCAGTTCGTTAAAGCATACTCTAATGAAGATGAGTTAGTAGGTAAGTTGGTATTGGGCGTTGTCAATTTCCAGCCAAAACAGATCGGACCCTTCCTTTCTGAATCATTAACTTTAGGTATTCGCAACGAGGACGGTTTTTGGATTTTCGTTATTCCTGATAAAAATGTACCATTAGGAGGTAGGTTAGGATGAAAAACGAAGAAACTTTTGAAAAAAAACGTTTGATTAAAAAAAGCGAAAGTATATCTGATTGGTATACACAAATCATTCAGATAGCTAGACTAGCTGATTATGGACCAGTGAGGGGAACTATGGTTATAAGACCATACGGTTATGCTATTTGGGAAAATATCCAGAAAGAGTTTAACAAGGCAATAGAAAAAATGGGAGTAGAGAATGCTTACTTTCCGCTTTTTATTCCTATGAAACTTCTTCAAAAAGAAAAAACTCACGTTAAAGGTTTTAGTCCTGAACTTGCTGTCGTAACTTATGGTGGAGGCGAGAAGCTTACAGAACCTTTAGCAGTTAGACCTACGTCGGAAACTATAATGTACGATATGTACGCAAAGTGGATTTCTTCTTGGAGAGATCTTCCTTTAAAAATAAACCAGTGGAATAATGTCGTAAGGTGGGAAAAAAGAACCTACTTTTTTTTAAGAACATTGGAATTTTTGTGGCAAGAGGGGCACACCGCACATGCTTTTTCCGAGGAAGCAGAAACACAAGCTCTGGATGCTTTAAGGGAATATGAAAATATTTATAGAGAAGCTTATGCAATGGCTGGTTTGGTTGGGATAAAGAGTGAAGCTGAAAAATTCGCCGGAGCAGATCATACTTACACGATAGAATTTTTGATGCCGGACGGGAAAGTTTTGCAAGGCGCTACCTCACACCACCTGGGTGATAATTTTTCAAAAGTTTTTGATATCAAATTTCAAGATAAAGATGGATCAACAAAATTTGTTTATCAAACTTCTTGGGGATTATCAACCCGATCAATTGGCGGAATGATTCTTGTTCACGGAGACGATGGTGGTTTGGTGTTACCTCCTAAACTTGCGCCAGTGAAGGTTGCGATTTTACCAATTTTAGGGAAAAAGGACGATGAAATATTAAGGTATTGCGAGAGAATAAAAGAAGCTATTGAAGAGCGTGATAGTATTTATCCTGGCAAAGTAAAAATCTTTGCGGATTCTGAGAAAAGCTATGGTTGGAGGGTAAATGAAGCCGAACTTCAAGGCATTCCTCTTAAAATTGCGGTCGGTTCTAGGGAGTTAGCCGACAAAACTGTAACTGCAAGTTTTAGATTAAAAGAACTCTCGCAAAAACTAGTTCGTTTCGCCGAAGTGGGAGAAAAAACAGAAGAGATGTTAGGGATTATGCAAGAAGAAATGTATAAAAAGGCAAAAAAGTTTTTGGATGAGAATATTAGAGAAGCCGAAAGTTATGACGTCTTTAAAAAGATAATGAAAGAGAGTAGAGGATTTATAAAAGCTTATTGGTGTGAGGGAACTGATTGTGAGGCAAAAATTAAAGAGGAAACTAAAGCAACAGCAAGACTTAAGTTATTAGACGCCAAGAGAGAAAATGGAAAATGCATCTATTGTGGGGGAAAGGCAGAATATATCTGGTACTTCGGCCAAGCTTACTAAATTATTTGACTTGCCGGCTTCTCGGGTGGTAGGATTTTGACTACTTTGAGAAAGAAAAAGAAAAGAATTGTTGTCATCGGAGGGGGAACGGGAACTTACCAGGTCCTCTCGGGACTAAAAAAATATCCAAAGATAGATCTTTCCGCAGTTATCTCTATGTGTGACTCCGGCGGCTCCACCGGGCGCCTACGGCGCGAGTTGGGGATACTGCCGCCGGGAGATGTACGCCGTGCAATCTTGGCGCTATCAGATCTTCCGTTTGCTCATAAGACCTTAACCGAAATATTTGATTTTAGGTTTGAAAATGGAGAGAGTTTGAAAGGCCATTCCGTCGGAAATATTCTTTTGGCTGCGCTTGTTCAAATAACCGGGAGCATGGATAAGGCGATTAATGAAGCAGCCAGAATTCTGAATACTTCGGGTAATGTTTATCCGGTAACCCTAGATAAGGCCAGTCTCGTTGCAATTTTGGAGGATGGTACGAAAGTATTTGGTGAAGCAAACATAGATATGCGCAATTTTAAGTTAGGAGTACCTATAAAAAAAATTTTTCTTCGGCCGAGAGCCAAAGTTTTTAGACAAGCTTCAGACGCGATTCGAAGGGCCGATTTAATTGTAATGGGACCGGGTGACCTTTATACAAGCATAATTCCAACTTTGCTGGTTGAAGGGGTAACTTCTGCAATTAAAAAATCTAAAGGAAAAGTTGTATATGTAGTGAACTTAATGACAAAAAGGGGGGAGACGGACAATTTTAAGGCATCGGATTTTACAAAAGTCCTTACGAATTATCTTGGTGAAGCCTCGAATAGACTCACTCATATAATTGTGAATAAAAATCTGAACCAACCTAGAAGTAAAATTGCCGCCTGGTACAAACATTACGGGTCGAAACCGGTTGTCAATGATTTAATAGAAAACAAGGACAAAAGTTTTAATGTAGTTGAGGGAGATTTTGTAGATACGACAACATTTTTGCGCCACAATTCCGATAAGCTCGCAAAAACGATAGTTTCTCTTCTTTAATTTTAAGCCCCTTGCCGACTTAACTTTTCCTTATTATACTAAAGTCCGAAATGGATGATTGCGTTTTTTGTAAGATAGTTAAGAAGGAGACTCCTGCCAAAATTGAACTCGAGACTGCTGACTTTCTGGTCTTCAAAGATAAATTTCCAAACGCCACGATACACCTTCTTATAGTCCCCAAAAAGCACATCCTTGATATTACTCAGGCAACAGATGATGATTGGAAAGAAATTAAAGATATAGCGTTAAAAATCGCTAAAGACAAAACTGTCAACAGTTTTCGTTTGGTCCACAACGCGGCTGATGCAGCATATATCAAACACATGCACGTTCATTTTTTGGGTGGAGTAACCGTTGAAAGAAAAGTATGATTATTGAAACTATTACTAAACAAATCGGCGAGGCGATGAAGGCGAAAGACGAAATAAGGCTTTCAACCCTAAGGCTTCTTTCTTCGGCTTTAAATTACGAATTCATTGCCAAACAACACGATCTTTCCGAAGAGGAAGAGATAGTTGTAGTAAAACGGGAAGCGAAAAAAAGAAAAGACGCAATAGAGATTTACGAAAAAGTGGGCGCAATCAAACGCGCGGATAAAGAAAAAAAGGAACTTGCAATTTTGGAAGAATATTTGCCGACACAGATGCCAGAAAGTGAACTTATCAATTTAGTTGACCAAGTGATTAAAGAAACAAACGCTAAAACCATGCCTGATATGGGGAAAGTGATAAGAGCCGTTATGGAAAAGGCGAAAGGCAAAGTTGATGGGGGAAGAGTTTCAGCGTTGGTAAAGAATAAATTAGATTGATGATTAAAATAAATGTTTTTAAACAATTAAACTATCCGATAAGTGTAGTAAAGATAAAAAAGTATTTGGCCAAGTTCTTTGAGGAGCATGGAATTGTATCGAAAGCAGAAGCCTCGGTGGTCATTGTCGGCGAAAAGAAGATGATTGATTTAGCTAAGGCTTATTATGACCCAAAAGACCGCAGTTTGCATTCGGTACTATCCTTTACGGTTGATGAGGCTAAAAAGAAATTCGTGTATCCTCCAGATGGGACTTTACATTTGGGGGAAATAATTATTTGCTGTCCCAAGGCACTTGAGGAAGCAAAGGAGGAAAACAAGCTATTGGAAGATAAGGTTTTAGAGTTAATAAAGCACGGAGCCTTACATTTGTTAGGAATTCACCATGAGTAAAACAGCCAACAGTAAACAGCCGACAGTAAACAGCCAAAAAACTCTATATTTGAAATACCGCTCTCAAACATTGGACGAGCTTGATTCGGAAAGTGTACGGGAGACCCTAAAAAAAATAGTTTCTTCCGGCAAAATTCCACATGCCTTTCTTTTCGCAGGACCGAAAGGTATTGGCAAAACTTCTGCAGCAAGAATACTGGCAAAAATTGTAAATTGCGAACACTTGCAAGGTTCCGAACCTTGCAATAAATGTGATCAATGCGTCTCGATAACAAAAGGAAATAACATTGACGTAATTGAGCTTGATGCCGCGAGCAATCGGGGAATTGACGACATACGCTCATTAAGAGAGGCCGTCAAACTTTCTCCTGCCAAGGCTAAAAAAAAGGTTTATATAGTTGACGAAGCCCACATGCTAACAACGGAGGCATCAAATGCCCTTTTGAAAACCCTTGAGGAGCCACCCGGCCATGTAGTTTTTATTCTTGCGACAACTAATCCTGAAAAACTTATAGAAACAGTCAAATCCAGAACCACTTTTATTAGATTTGAAAAAGCTAAAAATGAGGAAGTTTTAAGAGCTTTAGAAAGGGTAGTTAAGGGGGAGAAGTTTGATGCAGACAAAGGAGCGCTTGAGGCAATTTCCAAGTCCGCTAGGTGGTCTTTCAGAGACGCAATAAAAACTCTTGAACAAATAACTTCTCAGAAAGTAGCGCTTAAAAAAGAGATAATTGAGGAGTTTTTGTTTAAAACAAGGAGTTTTGATACAGATAATTTTCTTTCTCTGCTTGTCAAAAAAGACACGAAAAATGCTTTGGAAGAAGTTGAAAAAGCGTTCACGTATGGACTTTCAATGGAGGGGTTAATTGAAATGATTCTGGGGGCAGTAAGAGGTGCTTTACTTGCGGCCGTTGGAATTGGAAATGAGAAGTTGGAAGGACTGGATAAAAGCGATCTGATTACATTAGCAAGATTATTTTCGGAGGCAAATGGTGAGTTAAAAGATGCAGTGATTGAGCAATTGCCGGTTGAGGTTGCGATTATTAAATGGGGAGAGGGGGATGTGAAGACCGAAAGTGAAGAAGTTAATCTTCAAGCTTCAGAAGTCAAACCACAGAATCAGTCTTCAGATCTCAAACATCAATCTTCATTTAAAGAGGTTACGGATGAGGTTTGGAGGGAGATTTTGATTAAAGTAAGACCAAAAAATGCATCAACCGAAGCTCTTTTGAGAGCAGCAAAACCGGTAAGTTATGATGGTACGACTTTAACTCTCGGTGTTTATTATCGTTTTCACAAAGAGAGGTTGGAGGAAAATTTTCACAAAAGACTTTTGGAGGATGTTGTTGCCGAAACAGTGGGAAGGAAGGTTTCCGTTGTTTGTACTTTGACAGAGCCTCCCGTAAGAAAAGTCCAACCGTCCACGGTTTTGACCGAAGGTGAAGATAAGGATATAATTAAAGTTGCCGAAGAAATATTCGGAAATTAAAAAGATGTTTGACAAAGTCGGAAAATTAATGAAAATGCGCAGTGAGGCGCAGAAATTACAAAAAGAGCTCGAGAAAATAATCCAAACCTACGAGAAAGGTAATGTTAAGTTAAAAATTAATGGTGCCCAGCAAATTGACTATATTGAGATAGATGGAGTTGAGAGGAAAGATGTTAAAGATGCACTTAATGAGGCAATGAAGAAGGTTCAAAAAGAATCTGCAAAGAAAATGATGGAGATGGGCGGAGGACTATCTGGGCTACTCGGCGGAATGCAATGACATTATGCGGATTCCGAAAGCAATTCAAAATTTAATTGAGTCCTTCGAGAAACTTCCGGGAATTGGGCCAAGAACTGCCCAAAGGCTTACTTTTTATTTACTTCATATACCGCAATCAGAGCTTGACTTGTTCAGCAATGCTCTAATCAACCTAAAAAAACAAACGATTCTTTGCTCTATTTGCAAAAATGTGGGCGAGACTGATCCTTGTTCGATTTGTGATGATACGGGAAGGGATTGCTCTACGATATTGGTGGTTGAGCAGCCTTTGGATGTTTTGGCTTTCGAAAAAACCGGAAAATATAGTGGTGTTTACCATGTTCTACACGGTAGCATAAGCCCGCTTGAAAATATTGGACCTGATGAACTTTATATCCAGCAATTGCTGGATAGAATCAGGAATCAAGAATCAACAGTAAAGGAGGTAATAATCGCCACAAATCCGACTATGGAGGGCGAAGCCACGTCAATGTACCTCAAGAAACAATTAACGATCAACCATCGACCATTAATTATTACCCGTCTTGGGATGGGGATTCCGACTGGAGCGGATTTGGAGTATGCTGATGAGACAACCCTTATACAGGCGATAATGGGAAGGCGGGAAATTTAAAAAGAATCAGGAATAATGAAATAATGAAATAATGAATTATGAATAAAGGGGTAATTTCGGATACAACCAAAACAGCAAAAAATTTAGCGAAGCAAATTGCCAGGCAAGCTGTAAGAGAGCCGATAGAAATTTTAAAAAGTGCGGGTACTCAGGTTGCAGGACAAGAAAATACTCCATCAGTTAGACCAACTCAAGAGGGTCAAACAACTTCTTCCGGCCCGACCGAGACATCTTCTCGGGATAAGGCCAAAGTTCAAGCACAAAGCCAAAGAATGCTTCAAGCACTGGAGACGGAATTGGCGGATATAAAGAAGACAAAAGAGCAGGAGAAAATGGTGGAAGTTCAACAGCAACAAGTTGAAGAACAAAAGAAAAAGGAAGAAGCAGCAAAAAATCCTTCGTTATCCATTACCTCCAAGCCATCGCGTAGGATTGGGGCTCTGGGTCAAAAACAAGCTGCTCAAAAGCAAACAACCCGAGTTGAAAAGCCAATTCCTCCCTCGGGATAAAATATGAAGATAGAGTTTTCGAAACACGCAGAAGAGAGGATTAAGTCAAGAAAAATTTCTAAGATAAGAGTGATTGAGGTTATTAAAAACCCGAATAATGTAATTATCAGTTTCAGGTTCCGGCAGTTGCTTCAGAGGACATATAATGATAAGATCTTGGAGGTAGTAACAAAGGTTGAAGGTGAGAAAGTTACTGTCATTACGGCATATTATTTTGTTAAATAAGAATGAAGTTAAAATACGACAAAAAAATTGACGCTTTATATATGGAGTTTGGCAAAGGAACCTATTTTCGTTCGCGAAAAGTTTCTGACTCTGTTTTAGTGGATGAGGATAAAAAAGGAAAAATTTTGGGGGTCGAGATCTTGGATGCAAGTAAAAACGTTAAGTCTTTTAGTCCAACGGAGGTCAAATTAAATTTACAGACAATTTAAATAGATGAATAAATTCAGTATAACTAAATTTTCTTGTTGCAGCTTCCGGTAATTTGGGAGCTGTTTTAGTGGTTATTGGCTCCCTAAAGGGAGCTTTTTTGTATCATTGAGTTATGAAGGATATAAAACTAGAATTGCAAAATTGGAGGGGGCGTAAGGTCTTGATGGTGGTTTACCCGCACCCGGATGATGAAACTATGGGTTCGGCGGGATTGTTAATGGCGGCTAAGGCAATGGGCTGGAAAACGGTGGTAGTGATACTGACCGAGGGTGGGGCTGGGCAAGTGCATATTCACAGCAACGGCAGGACGACAAAACAGATCCGTGTACAGGAATTGAAAAGAGCCGCAAAAATTTTGGGTGTGGGTGAACTGGTAATAGGAGATTTTGATGACGGAAAACTGAAGGTGCAAAGAGATGAATGGGCTAAATGGATTAAAAGAGAGATAGATAGAACCAAACCAGGTTGGGTGGTGACTTACGACCCATCTGGTGTTTCCGGACACCCTGATCATATTAGTTTGTCTTTATGGTCACGAAATGTAAAACCCAAAATATGGTGGACGACGGTGTCTGGAGGAATGGAAAGGGTTGTAAATAAGGGAGTACGGAAATACCTAACCAAACCGACGCATGTTTTGGATTTGGGGTGGAAGTGGGTGGATAAGTGGAGGGCAATAAGAGCGCATCGGAGTCAAGCTTTGGGTAAAAGCTTGCCAATTCCTATATGGTTAGCTTTGGCTGTGTATCACTACGAGTGGTATCATGAAGTTGACAGTCAAAGGAAATATCCCTTTAAGTATGTTGACTTTAAAATATGAAATTGTTTAACACTTTAACTAGGCAAGTGGAGGAATTTGTGCCTATTAAAAAAGGCAAGGTGGGGATTTATTCCTGCGGTCCGACTGTTTATTTGAGTTCTCACATAGGCCACATGAGAACTTATGTTGGAAACGATATTTTAAAACGGACACTTTACCTAAGTGGATATAAAGTTAAGCACGTAATGAATATAACCGATGTCGGACATTTAACTTCCGATGCCGATACGGGAGAGGATAAAGTTGAAAAAACCGCCAAGGAAACAGGCAAATCCGCCTGGGATATAGCCAAGTTTTACGAAGAGCAGTTTTTTTCTTTTACAGACGCTCTAAATATCCCAAGACCGGACATTGTCTGTAAGGCAACCGACCATATAAGAGAACAAATTGATTTAATTAAAAAACTTGAGGAGAAAGGTTTTACTTATAAAACATATGATGGAATTTACTTTGATACTATAAAATTTCCTAATTATGGAGTTTTAACTGGTGGAAAACACGGGATAAAAGCTGGAGTAAGAATAAAAATGGGAGAAAAGAAAAATCCGACAGACTTTGCCTTATGGAAATTTTCTCCAAAAGATGAAAAAAGGCAAATGGAATGGGAAAGTCCTTGGGGAATTGGTTTCCCCGGATGGCATATCGAGTGCTCAGCCATGAGTATGAAATATCTGGGAGAAACTTTCGATATCCATACGGGAGGAGTTGACCATATACCGGTTCATCATACAAATGAAATTGCTCAAAGTGAGGCGGCAACCGGAAAACCGTTTGTAAGATATTGGATCCATTTTGAATTTTTAATGTTAGATGAAAAGAAGATGAGTAAAAGTTTGGGAAATATCTATACAGTAGATAACGTTACCCAAAAAGGTTTTGACCCGCTGGCTTTAAGATACTTATTTTTAACGGCGCACTATAAAGACCCACTTAATTTTACTTGGGAGAGTCTCGGCGCCGCTCAATCTGCATTACAAAATCTTAAATCTTTAATCGTAAATATTAAATCTTCTCAAAGGACGGCTCCTTCCGAAGAGAAAAGTGAAAAGGTTGAGAAATATCGGGACGATTTCACCCAAGCAGTTAATGACGACTTAAATACTCCCCGGGCCTTGGCGGTTTTATGGGAAATGATGAAAAGCAATATTCCTTCGGAAGATAAATACGATCTAGCGTTGGCCTTTGACGAGATTTTGGGTTTAAATCTATGGAAGATTTCAACTGCCAAAATTCAAGTTTCAAGCAACATTAAAATTCTAATGGACAAAAGAGAAAAATTGAGGAAAGAAGGTAAATTTGAAGAAGCTGATGAGATTAGGAAAAAGATAGAGGATGGAGGTTGGAGAATAGAGGATAATGAAAGCGGGGCTGTGGTTAAGAAAAAAACTTGATTGAAATAAGCTCTATGATACTTAAAAGAATTAAAGATTTAGATCCAATAGTTCATTTTCTGTTTTTAGTTGCGATTTTGGTCTTGGTGACGGCATATTTTCTTCTTAAGAGAGAGATAGCCGAAATAAATAGTCGATTAGCTTTAACTTCAGCCCAGCCGCAGGTTGTAGAGAAAACACCCGCCAAAGGCTGTGGTGATGAGTGCCGGAAAGAGATTAAAAAAATCGTGTCTGATGCAATCGCAACAATTGCAGCGGTCCCCAAAACAATTATCAAAAAGGAGACGGTAACCGCACCGTCCTCTTCCAAAACTACATATATTCCCCTGGGAGGTTCAGCTCTAACAACAAGTACAGACTGGGCAGACGCGGCTGGAATTCAGACGACTATAAACGTTGGTGACTATGGGAAGAACCCGGCTGTTTCTTGGGAGGCTTCTCTCAAAGTTGCAAACGGGAATGGAACCGCTTACGCGAGGCTTTATGATGATACCCACAAAATTGCGGTTTCCGGAAGCGAAATTTCGACAGTCGACAATTCAAGTTTCAAGCTTGTGGCATCCGGAGACTTGAATTTATGGTCCGGAAAGAACGTCTACAAAGTTCAACTTAAATCTCTGAATTCCTTCGAAATTACCTTCTCGAGCGGGAATATAAAAATAAACTACAAGTAAATTTGCAAATAGGTCGAGCTATAGGTATAATCAACATCAATTTTTCAAATACCTATGGCAAAGGAATTGCAAACGATCGAATTATCTTCAAAGGATATTATTATTCCGCAAAGAGGCACGGTTTCTCTTCAAACGGCACGGGCGAGCATTTCTCTTTTTGTGGAAAAAGGCGACACAAGATATATGGCTATTTTGATTTCAAGACTTAACGATGCATCAAAAGAGAGAGTTATGAAAATGGCCCTGGTTTCACTTATAGATGAGGTTGGGAGCGAGCGTGTTACGCCGACGAAGTTTAACAGAACTGTTTTGGTTCTTATGAGAATGGATTCAAGTGGAATTGACCAAGGAGAGAAAGATTATGATTTGGTCGTTACGGCATTGTGTGATTTAAAACCCAAGCAATTAAAGCTTGCCTGCAGAGCTCTCTCTATAGAAACTATGATGAAGTTAGGAATGTTGGATCTTTCTTTTTGTACAAAAGAAAGGGCAGCGTCATATATTAGACGAATAACCGAGAAGATGCGTCAACAGATGAGAGCAATATTAAATGCTAAAAATACCTACGAAAATAAAATCAAAAGGAGAATTATAAAAGAAATGCTTCTGGATAAATTCGAATTATGTAAGACGGGACTTTTGCAGGTATTGGGGATTATTAGTGAAAGAAGAGGTGATGCGTTTGAGATAATGGAAGTTTTGAATAAAGCCGAGTATAGATCGGATGGTTTCGACGGATTTTCTGTTAGCCTGATTAGATTTTTGGCCGATGTGGAATATGAAGAAGCGGAAGCGGTTATGGGTGGAAGGGCGTGTGTTTCGGGATTGAGACTCGATCCATTGGTTGTAGAATTCGTGAGGATCTTCGGTGAGCAAGGTATTGATGAGGACGGGCCCGGTGATCTATGATAGGGACTGATCCGGGGAAAGAGCGCGCTCTAGTAACTGTTCTTTCAGAGGGAGAAGCACGGGCAAAATTAGGGGCTTTTATAAAAAGAGATGAAGCACAAAAAGCTTTATCAGCTGTAGCAATTAACTATCTTCACACACAGAAAATTCAATTGACGGAGCAAAATTTGAGGAAGGCTTTTGTTGTTTTAGCTCAACCACTAATCGATTATGCAAAAACCGGACAGGAGTTGGTTCACATAAGACAGGCCCAAAGTCTAATAGCCGAATTTTTTAAAAAAAGGGATGAGGAGATAAGGGATGCCAGAATCGCGATTCATAAACTTGATCAAAAAAGCGGACCGAGAAACGTCTGGTTGATAGAAGATTTGGCAATTCCACGAAAATTTGTTGCCGAAGCCAAAAAGGAAGGAGATAATCATGTATTCTCTCCAAATTTGCCCCAAACAGAAGCCCTTCTTGATCTTTACAAACAAAGACAAATAAATGTTCCAACGCTTGCCAATGATTTACTTCGAGGATTTCGTATGGAAATTGTGGACAAGGCAAGGCTTTCGGAAATTGGCTTTACCGCAACTTTAATAAGGGGATTTGTAGTAGGCAGTTTTGTTAGATCTTTGGGTTTCGGCCAACAGTTAGATTTACCGGTTCTCAATCCGGAGGTACCGTATTTCCTAAAGGATATCGCGTTGGGATCGAAGAAAGATAATGTATTACAAAGGAGGATAGAACAATTTATTGTCGGTTTTGTGTACGGACCCGAAAGTCCAATAGAAACTAATCTGCCGAGAGAAGCTGTGGAGGCGATGGTGAGAGATTACATAGATTACGCGATTGATACAACCTTGAGATGGTTATCTCGGCCAGCCACTTTGACAGGGAAAAAGAGCAGTATCGAGTATTGGGAAGCTCTAACAGAAACTTTTGCGGGTTATCCTTTGCTCTCAGTATACGAGACCGCTCCGGTTCTTGATCCTGCCTCAATAGCAATGGCAATTGAAACAGGTCGCTGGACCCTTTGGACCAATGGAGCAGTAAGAATTTCCGATTCAGAAGCCATACCGGACCATAGAGCATTAGCTACGGTTCTAAAAAAATTAAAGGTAGGGGAACGACCCGAAATTTTTTATCACCTCGTAAGTAAACTAAATGCCGGCTACACCGCCTGGGTGGGTTATATCAAAGCACAGGGCAATCCAGAAACAATAAAAAGATTAGAAAAAGAGAGAGCTCAACTTGGAAGATCTTTAAAAAAGAGCCCGGAGTTGACGGAAGGAGTAAAAGTTTCACATCCAATTTTTATCGATACCCAAATTCTTTTACTTACAGCAAAAGTGTCTTCGGCCACACGGGCGATTGATAGCTTTAAGAGAGCTATTGACGCCGACAGTAGATTAGGAAGGAGATTAAAAAGTCTAAATAGACATCTTAATCCTAGAGAATATTCACCCTCTATAGGATTTGACATTGGAAGTATTCAAGAGGATATGCAGTTGGAACTCGCAGAGGTATCAGGAAGGATAGGACGATTGAGGCAATACCTTCATTTGCCGCACCTGGTCCATTTGGACAGTTGGGTAGTAGATAAAAAGCCAGCTTTGCCGGAAACTCGTGAAGGGCTAGAGAAACTTCTTGGAGAGACCGACGCTCTAATCGCAGATTATTCTAAAGGAAGAAGAATGTTTCCATCGTCGTTTTCGCAGTTGTCAGTTCCAGATTTAAATGGTTTTTTTGATTGGGTTTATAAAGGTTCTAGAGAAGTTGTCGAACAAAAGAGGAACAGAACACAGGAAAGAATAAAACAGATAATGTTATCTTTATCCAACGATCCCAAAAGCCAAACTCAAGATATAAGAAAAATACGAGAATTGGTTAACTCCGAATTGAGATATTGGCGCAATCAATTGACTGATCTGGTTAAATTTACGGAGGAAAAGGAAGATTTGGAAAAGGGTATTAAGGAAGTGGATGAAATAAAAGGCCAGTTTTATCGAGTTAGGACTCCCGATGCGGAGGGGATCTTAATCAATTCATTTATCGAGAGGGTTTCTTTGGGACTTTTGTCTCCTCTCGTAAAAAGCGTGTTAACAGATCCCGGTGATGCAGAAATCAGAGAACAATACGAGGAAGCGAGAAATTTGACCAACAGTTTTTTAAAGTTTCGTGGAAGATTTACACAATTTAGAATACCCGCTCCAGAGTCCTTTGACGGCGCAATTTCAGCTGAAATAAGAAAAAGGAGAAAAGACAATAAGTATGGGCATCAAAACTCAATAATCAGATTTCTTGGAAGTCTAAGAAACCTTAAAAGAAAAGAGAATCCTTTCTTACCGGAAGTTATGAGTGCGGGGGGAGAGATCATGATGAATGCCTATATGGATGGGCTTTTAAAAAGGGCCTCGACAGCGAGAGCAATATTGGAGATAGATGGAGTAATAGAGAAAAGAGAGGAGCTGAAAAGAGAGCTTGAGGAAAAGAGAGAGTTAGCCAGAAAGCTAAAAACCATAACGGAAATAAGTTATAGAACTTCAAGGATTTCAGTTTTGAGGCGTGAGTTTCAGGATTCCGAAACAATACTTAGAAGGGTCATGAAGGAAAACGGTTTTGTTGCAAAAAGAAACGAGATGAGAAAGCTTTGGTTAAAATCAATTGCACTTAGTGAGGTAAAAGCAAAAATTCATACAGAAAATGACCAGTATAAAGTAAAAGAGCGTTAAAATATTTCATAATTTAATTTTTCTGATTGTAAATGGGGAATCGTTTTTGCTAAGAAGGCCGACGTTATCGATTAAAGAAAATTGTTTTTTTACTTCGGCCCGGAATTTTTCTGAGAGACTGTTTGTGTAGTTTCCGTAGCCGGCTTTTTCGGATTGTCTGCAAAGTTTATTTTCCCATTCTCTAACTACTGTAAGGATTTTTTCACCTTCACGATTGAACTCATCTTGCCATTTTCCTTCGTTAAAAGCGTATTTATCGTGCAAGGCACGAAAATCGTCAAACAGTTTCTTGTTTAAATCAAGCATTTTTTGGAAGTATTCTTTGTATTTTGTCACGTAAATATACTCATCTTACTCGAATTTGCAATTCTCGCTTGACGAGTATGATCCCCAAACATACTATATCTAAGAGTACAAACTAGAAGTATGTTTGGTATAATTAAATCCTGATTTCTGCACAATCGCAAGTACCACTGTTTTTGGTTAAGCAGGGATTCACGATAACTAAAGTTAGTTTGTAGTAAAATAGCTTTATGGGATTATCTGTAGGGATGTTCATTTCGCTGTCCCAACTTTTGACTTCTTCTTCAAAGTAGCGCTTCCCAAGGCAAACAAAGAAAGATTGATTATTGAAAGAGATTTTATGGGAAGGATAATTGCTACAAAGACACCTCCGGCACATACCTCTTTTATTTTGGAATCTGAATAAGTAATTTTAAAGTTTCATCTTCTCAAATCTTTTTGATATTATGTTTATATTAGCTTGAACATGGATTCAAATCATAATCTTCCAACCCCTCCCAGATTTTGGAGTTCTATTGGTCCCTCATTCATTCTTCTTGGTTTAGCTTTAGGTAGCGGGGAGCTTATTATGTGGCCGTATCTTTCAGCCATATGGGGGATGGGTTTATTGTGGGGGGCTTTCTTGGGGATTTCTTTTCAATATATTCTTAACACCGAAATTATGCGCTACAGCTTGGCAAAAGGTGAAAGTGTTTTTGTTGGCTTAAGAAAGATGGTCTCTTGGTTACCTATTTGGTTTATTCTTTCTACTTTTATTCCTTGGTCTTTACCTGGTTTTTCTTCAGCCTCATCGCAGATATTTGCCAATATCTTTCGTATTTCCAATGTTAAAATCCTGGCAATTGTTTTCTTGCTGTTTACCGGAGTTATTCTTACTCTTGGCAAAACTCTTTACCATACCATGGAATTTCTCCAAAAGGCCGTTATTATTATTGGCTTACCCTTAATTGTTATTTTAGTTGTTCTTATCACTAAACGGACCGATTGGATAGAAACCGGCTTAGGTTTAATCGGTAAAGGGAATGGATGGTGGTTTTTTCCACCGGGAGTTGCTTTAGCTTCTTTTCTTGGCGCTTTTGCGTATTCAGGTGCCGGAGGCAATCTTAATTTTGCCCAATCTTATTACATTAAAGAGAAGGGTTTTGGTATGGGCAAGTTTACTAGCAAGATTACTTCGCTTTTTACTCCGGGCAAAAAGGTTATAAATATTGAAGGTTCATCTTTTATTGATAACAATGAAAATTTTACGCTGTGGAAAAAGTGGTGGCGCTTGGTTGCCGGAGAACACTTTATTGTTTTTTGGTTCATCGGTCTTGTTACGATTATCCTTTTATCTATCCTAGCAAAAAGTTTGGTTTTCGGTAATGCATCTGCCTCAGGTATAGATTTTCTTTATCAACAGAGTTCCGTTTTGGCTTCCAGAATTGGGCCGGTTTTTAGTATCGGTTTTCTTGTTGTTGCCGCTCTAATGCTATTTTCTACACAGATTGGAGTGCTTGAATCTTCCTCACGGATAATTTCCGAGAATTTTCTTCTAATCTTCTATAAACCGGGTTTCACCGCCAATCCTTCACTTGCTTTTTATGTTGCCCTTTGGGGACAGATTGTCTTTGGTATTATGGTTTTGCTTTTGGGTTTTGGCGAACCGCGGGTTCTTCTTACTTTAAGTGCAGTTCTTAATGCCGTGGCCATGATGTTTGCTTTTCCTTTAGTATTTTTTCTTAATCGCAAAAACCTTGTTGCCCGTTATCGGGCATCTTTACCTACCCAATTACTCTTTATTCTGGGATTTATCTTCTTTGTTGTCTTTGTGGGAATGACATTAAGTAATCTTTTCCTGTAATTTTTTAACTTCAGCCAAGGTTCACTAAATAAACTATAAAAAATATCAACAAAATGACTCCGTATTTTTTAGGAATATTTTTACCACTATATTTGTGAAGAATAAATAGGAATAAGCCGGTAACAAATAGCATAACCACCCAATCTTTTATGGTCATTCCGTTTTTTCCGGAAAATAAATTGATAAGCCCTCCGATTAAAAGAAGGTTATAAATATTGCTGCCCAAGATATTACCCATGGTTAATTTAGCCTGGTGTTCTTCTTGACTGAAGATGGTTGTTAGTAGTTCCGGTAGCGAGGTTACAATTGCCGTTAAAGATAAACCGATAACCGTAGTTGAGATATTTGTTATTAAAGAAAACTCTTCAATTGCCGAAACCGCCATTAGACTGCCGATAATTACACCTACAATTAAAAAGAGGGGCATTACTAAGAGAGATGAATTGATTTCTATTTTTTGTTTTTTGGCAAACATCTTTTTATCCTCATTTTTTCTCCCCAACACCCCCATAAAATACTCAATCAGGGTGATTAAAATTGCGGAACTTATTAGAATTAATCCTGATATTTTTGCTGGTACTTGTGTTAATTGAAGAGCAACAAATAAGGCTGTTGCCAACAGTAAAAACATTGAGTTTCTTTGGGTTTTTGATGTTCCGACCCTTAGCTTTCCAATTAAAATTCCAACTGCAAAAACAAAGAGAATGTTTACTATGTTTGAGCCGACAATATTACCCATGGCCAAACCAACATCCTGTTTAATCAAGGCGGTTAGGGAAAAAGAAAGTTCTGGTAATGAAGTTCCGATTGCCACAATGGTAAAACCGATTATCAGGGGAGAAATCTTAAGAGCAAGCGAGATTTTTTTGGCGTAATTTACCAAAAACTGGGTGGATACAAGAAGAATTAAAGAACCTAGAAAAAATTTAACTAGTATCTCCAACATATATCTTATTTATTATGCCAGATTTTCAGCCAGAGTAATTACTGTATCTTTTGAAACAGCTACTTATATTAATACCCGAATGGTAAAAATACATTCATAATAGGCTTGGCCTGATATAATTTGATTATGAGTTTCTCTGTCGGGATGCCATTTTCACTATCCCCACTTTTGATTTTTACTTCAAAGTAGTGTTTTCAAAAAAGAGGGAGGAAAGTGATTATTGAAAATAGATTTTAGTCAATATAGACTAGAAGAACAATGAACGATACAAAAAAGATGCTTCGAGTAATAATTAATGGCCAGAGCGCAATGAAGTCTGAGCTAATAATGAAAATTGACAATGTTGACAAGAAAGTTGATAAAGTTCGAGAAGATTTACGCGACGTTGAAAAGAATTTAACAAAAAGAATAGATAAGATTGGATTGCAGGTTGCAAAACTGGAGGATGACACTCCGACAATAGAGGAATTTGACGGATTGGAAAAAAGAGTTGGCAAATTGGAACACACAGTTGCTTCAGTGTAAAATAGCTTTATGGGATTATCTGTAGGGATAGTCGGGCTTCCAAATGTAGGAAAGAGCACTCTTTTTAATGCGCTTTTGAAAAAGCAGCGGGCGTATGTTGCCAATTTCCCGTTTGCCACAATTGAGCCGAATATTGGGGTTGTTCCGGTTCCCGACGAAAGATTGGCTCAACTTGCGCAAGTAGTTAAAGAAAGTGAGGCGTTAGACCATCTTCCACCGGAAGTTCCTGCTACAGTAGAATTCTTAGACATTGCCGGATTGATTGCCGGGGCTTCAAAAGGCGAAGGACTTGGAAATAAGTTTCTTTCCCACATTCGCGAAGTTGATGCAATCTGCCATGTCGTTAGAGCATTTAGCGATCCAGACATTGTAAAACAAGGAGTGAGCGATCCCAAGACTGACTTTGAAGTAGTCGAAACAGAATTGAAACTTGCAGACCTTCAGACCTTGGAGAATCAGAAAGACCCCGGTAACACTCCCGACAAAGATTTAAAGAAAAGATGGGAAATAATTTTAAAACTAAAGGATGCAGTCCAAAAAGGTATTTCGGCAAGAGAGGTGGAATTATCCGAGGAGGAGAGGAAAATTGCAAAGCAATTATCGCTTCTTACTTCAAAACCGATTTTAATCACTCTTAATGTTGACGAAAATGATTTGAAGGAAGCTGAGGCTCTCGAAAAAAAATATGCTGAGGATTTTGGAGTTAGCGAGTTTCAGGTAATTGCAATTTGTGCAAAAACCGAGTCGGAACTTGCAGCGCTTAGCGAAGATGAGCAAAAAGCTTATCTTCACGATTTGGGGGTTGAAAAAAGTGGCCTCGAGAGACTTATACAATATGCTTTTAAAACTTTGGGCCTAATTACTTTCTTAACCGCCGGAGAAAAAGAAGTCAGGGCTTGGACCATTCGACTTGGTACGACCTCGCTTATGGCCTCTGGCGTTATACACACAGACTTCATGAAGAACTTTATAAAAGCAGACGTGGTTGATTATGAAGATTTTATAAAATACGGATGGAAGAAAGCTAGGGAAGAAGGCAAAGTAAGAAGCGAGGGGAGAGATTACACAATGAAAGACGGGGATGTAGTTGAGTTTAAGGTCGGAGTTTAATTTCAGGTGGCGAATCTGTTCCACCTGGAAGGTGGAGGAAATTGGCTAACTACTTCAACAATGGTCCGTAGGCGAGAGTGGCAAAAAGCATAACATCGGGTTCCGGGAATATGCTTTCAGTCCGATCTTTGAGAATTAGTGTTCCATCTTCCGTCATCTGCATCTGAACCCGTGCGTATTCTTCGGAAAGCACCGGATCAAGACAGATGATTTCATTTAATTGTCTTATCATTCTTAGTTTTCGCACATAAGCCTCGGTTGGTATAGCGGGGATTTCATCCACCTTCAGTGCAGCGTATATCTCATCTGCGCGGTTTTCTTCTTTAAGCAGATCCATCAATCTTATCAACCTTACTTCATCGAGATGAAAGCAGTCGGCAAAAGGTTGAAGCAAAACCTGGCTTGGTTTATGACCTTTTTGGAGCGCTACGTGCGCGAAGAGATGCTTCAAATTGAGTACATGTCGCCATTCGTCATCATAGATATCCCATTCGTGGCCTATCGGCTGACCCCAGTCAAAAGACAAATACGGGCCAGCCACCCAGTAGTCAGAGCTTGCTGTGTAAATAGTAACTTTTCCGTGTCCTTCGATTCCGATTTCGTCAACATAGGATTGTTCTTGCGTGCTATATCTTTGTCGTGGGTCGTAACCGGCAATGCTTTTTCGATCTGCTGGGTTCGCTCGTCGTTTAATTTCTTCATAAGCACGATTGATCAGTACCATTCTTTCGTGCGCCAAAGCACGAATTTTTTCTAGATATTGCCTTCGTTGGTCAGCTACCATAAATGATTCATTCGTTGGTGTTTGAGATGCTTCCCTTATCGTATTGATGATGTTTTTTGATAGACCAGCCCTGATTAAATCGTCTTGCGAGTAACTTTTTTTTAGGTTGGCTGGATCAGTTCGAGGGTTGAATAAGTCAGGGTGATAAATTTTCGTAAGCCCAATAAAAGCCCGACGGGCGTCTGTTAAGGAGGCGCCTTCTGTCAGGTTTAAAAACCGCCAAGGATTCTTTCGGATTTCTTTCTCCTGCAGTGTTGCTAAATCAGAAATTTCCAAAGGCCGGCTGAATTCTGGGGTCGACATTTTCTTTAGAGAATGATTATAACACCTTTTGATCTTGAGAGAGGGTTTGACCTATGATAAACTTGCGGTATGAGAAAGTACGAATTGACAATTGTTCTTGATGGAAAGGCCACTTCTGCCAAAAAGAAGGCGGTAAGTGAAAAAGTTACTAAGTTAATTGAGTTAAACAAAGGGAAAATTGAAAAGGAAGAAGATTGGGGGGTCAAAGAGCTCGCTTATGAAATCAAAAAATCTACGTCTGGAAATTTTCTTTACTTTGTTTTAGAATTAGATCCAAATTCAGTAAAAGCAATTTCGACTAAACTCGAACAGGAAGGCGAAGTTATAAGATTTTTATTAGTAAGGAACGAGGAGTAGACAAGATGGCAAGAAGTTTAAATAAAGCAATTCTTATAGGCAATCTTACACGCGATCCGGAGCTTCGCTATACGCCTCAAGGCACTGCAGTTTGTACCTTTGGGGTAGCTACCAATAGACAGTGGACAACGGAGTCGGGAGAAAAGAAGGAAGATGTTGAGTTTCACCGAATTGTTGCCTGGAATAAGCTAGCGGAAATTTGCAGTCAGCTTTTGACAAAAGGAAGAAAGGTTTATGTTGAGGGACGACTTCAGACAAGATCCTGGACCGGACAAGACGGGGCTCAAAGATCATCAACAGAGATAGTAATTACCGATATGATAATTCTTGATTCCAGACGTGAGGCAACAACAGAAGAATTTGACATTCCTGAATCAGCACTGCCAGCCGAGCCCGAGGCAACTCCTGAGGTAGCGACTGAGGCCCCCAAGGCTGAGGAGGAGGAAAAAGCTCCAAAAGGTAAAAAGAGTTTAAAGAAAAAAGAAACCTCAGATAAAACTCCGGAAGAGAGTGAGGACATCCCCTTCTAATATGTCGGTAAAAAAATCATCAAACAAAAAAAGAAAATCAATCATAAAGAGGGCTCCGGAAAATGCGATGTGCCCTTTTTGTAGAGAGAAAAAACTTCCTGACTATAAAGACTACGAAAACTTGAAAAGATTTGTAACTGATAGGGCAAAAATAATTCCGGCCAGCCGTTCAGGGGTTTGTGCTAAGCATCAAAGAAGACTGGGAACCAATGTAAAGAGAGCTCGTCACTTGGGTCTTCTTCCTTTCATCGGAAGTCTGTAAAATAATAAAATCCGTCAATGAAGAGTATAAAAAATCTACCCAAACTTGACATTCATTCCGCAAGAAAAATAATTACTTTTCTTCTTTTCATCTCTCTGATCTTTTCAGTGGGTTATTTTTTCGGACTTAAGGGATACAGGATAGCAGTAAATAAAGCCTCAAAAGTAACGATAAACAGAAATTTGCCGCCTGATAAACAAAGCGTTGATTTTTCTTTTTTCTGGAGGGTTTGGGACGAGGTTTCTTCTAACTATTTTGACAAAAGCAAAATAAGGCCCGCTGATATGGTTTACGGTGCGATTGGCGGAATGGTTTCGGCCCTCGGGGATCCTTATACGGTTTTTTTGCCTCCCCATGAGAATAAAGTTGTTCAAGAAGATCTTTCGGGTAGTTTTGAAGGGATAGGAATTCAAATCGGGTTTAAGGGAAATCAATTAGCCGTTATTGCTCCTCTTCCTGGTTCTCCCGCAGAAAAAGCGGGGATCCGTGCCGGAGACTTTATTGTTGGTATAAAAGATGAGGCGAAAAAGATTGACAGAGGAACTGTCGGAATAAACCTGCCGGAGGCGGTTCAAGCAATAAGAGGCAAAGCCGGAACAAAAGTAATTTTGACGCTACTTAGAGGGGGAAGTGATAAAGCGATAATAGTAGAGGTCACAAGAGAAAAAATAGACGTCCCCTCAGTAACACTTTCTTTTGTCGGGCCTAACGAATCCGTTGCTCATATTCAGCTTATCAAATTTGCTTCAGAGACCAATGGAGAATGGACAAAAACAGTCAAGAAGATTTTAGATAAGTCTGATACTGTCGGAATTATTCTTGATCTGAGAAATAACCCCGGCGGATATTTAGAAACTTCGGTTGATATCGCCTCTGAATTCATAGGAAGCGGGAATACTGTTGTTGTTGAGGAAAGATCAAATACTCCCAAAAAAGAATATAAAGTCAAAAGAACCGGAAAACTTTTAGATAGGAAAATTGTAATTTTAATAAATGGAGGAAGCGCGTCGGCTTCAGAAATTTTAGCCGGAGCCTTGCGGGATGATCTGAAAACTAAATTGGTTGGAGAAACATCTTTCGGAAAAGGAACGGTACAGGAGCCGGAAGAATTTGAAAATGGATCAGGTCTTCACATCACAATTGCAAAATGGCTAACCCCGTTAGGTACTTGGGTGAACGAGAAGGGACTTGAACCCGATATCAAAATTAAAGATAACCCAGATACGAAAGAGGACGAACAGCTGGAAGAAGCTATAAAGCTTTTTGGGAATTGACCTAATTTGGATGTCATCATGAAGAAGACCAATTTTAAAAAACTATCTATCGGAATTGCGGTTGCGATAGTTTTGTTTACCTCCCTCGTTGGAGGTGCCATTGCGGATAGACTTTTTGGATTTAAACCTCTGGATAAGCTTTTCCCGCGAACGAAAGAAGGACTGGAACAGAAGATATTAACAGAAGAGTCCGTGGTAATTGACGTTGCCGAAAAAGCTTCTCCATCAGTTGTTACGGTTTCTATTCAAACACCCAAAAGAAGAATCCTGGAGTTTTCACCCTTTGGCGGATTCAGTTCAAAAATTCAAGGGGGGGAGCCTCAGGATATAGGTAGCGGATTCGTAGTATCTTCTGACGGCCTTATTGTTACAAATAAGCATGTTGTTTCGCAAACAGGGGGAACTTATAAGGTAATAACTAAAGACAATAAAGAATATGAGGTAAAGCAAGTAAGCCGTGATCCTGCAAACGATATTGCGGTCCTTAGGATTGAGGCTTCGGGCCTTAAGCCAGTAGAATTAGGTGAATCCACGAATCTTAAAGTAGGACAATTTGTGATAGCGATAGGAACTGCGCTGGGCGAGTTCAGACATTCTGTAACAACAGGAGTTATATCAGGCCTTGGGCGCGGGATTGAAGCGGGGAACCCTTTTGAGGGTTACGTAGAAAGACTTGACAATATTATTCAAACGGACGCCGCAATTAATCCGGGAAATTCGGGTGGACCGCTGTTAAATTCTGCCGGGCAAGTAATCGGAATTAACGTAGCTGTTGCCCAAGGTGCGCAAAATATTGGTTTTGCAATTCCTGTAAATGTAGTGAAAGAAGCTCTTAACGAATTTAAAATTGGGGGTGGGAAATTCACAGCGAAAGGTTTTTTGGGAGTTCAGTATCAAATGATTTCCAAAGAAGCGGCAATCTTAAACAATGTTCCCCAGGGAGCTTACGTTGTAGATGTTGTTGCCGATTCTCCTGCAGATAAAGCGGGGATAAAAAAAGACGATATAATAACTAAACTTGATGGGGAAGATGTAAACGGCAAAACCGGAGGACTGGCTAAACTTATTGCCAAGAAAAAGGCGGGGGACACTGTTTCGATGGAGGTCTGGCGCGACGGGGCTACCCTTACTCTTTCCGCAACTCTTTCCGAATTTTCGGAGTAATTAATGAATAGTCTTTGGCAACTAACACATCCGATCCGGTATCGTAATGATCCTACGATCCAGTCATATTTTGTATTTTGTTGTTTTAAACAATTGAGGTCTTTAACCGTTCCCCCTCTAGTGTTAAGTGTTTAATTTTATCTAGCGTTCTTTGGTAATCCTTTTGAGGTAAGACGAAATCCTCATACTTTTTTGTAGATTTAAATTGCTGCAGAACTATGATTGGATCGACCCAGTCAGATTTTAGTTTTCCCAAGTAGACGTTGTAGGAAGAATAGGGATATTGTTCCGGCTTCTCTACCAAATAGGAAGTCACGGGGTTGAGATGTATGTAGCGGGAGAGATGGACAAGTTGTTCGTCGGTTTCGACTCTTACAGCTTTAAAATTTCCTTGAAATAGTGGTCCCTGATTAGAGTATTTTTTACTAAAATAGTGTGCGAAGCTATTAGTAAGCCTTTGAACAAATTGTCTGATTCCGTTTTCTTTTTCCTGACGAAGTGTAAAATGGAAGTGATTTGGCATCAGACAATAGTTGACAACGGTAACCAAGACATCATTCATATCCAAAGGAGAAAATCTCTGGGGATTTATTCTAAACAGGGAGAACTTTGTTGGGGGACTGGCTTGAACATAAAACCGTGCCGCTTCTGAGAAGATTTTGTATTCCCGTTCTCCTTTAAAAATTGGGATACGCTGAACTGACCGGTTAAATATGTGATATGTTTCCCCCGAAACCAAGGATATTTTCCTTTTCGCCATTGACTCAAGATAGAAGATGAATACCGGTTTGTCAATAGCTAACGATACCGGATCGGAATGAGGCTACGATCCGGTGGTACTTAAAACTTAACAGATAGTATTTGTGATTATTTATTCCTCTATGACCACAAAATTGAATTGAAGTGACTTCAAAAAATCTCAATCTAAACTTTTTGTGAGTTCCATAATTTTGTCAAGCTGTCCGTCAATTATCGCTTCTAAATTTCCCCACGACTTATTAACTCTGTGATCGGTGACCCGATCTTGTGGAAAGTTATAAGTGCGGATTTTTTCAGACCGCATTCCGCGTCCAATCGCACTTCTGTACCCTGCCATGGTTCTTAATTTTTCTTCTTCGGCTTTTTCCCAAAGTTTGACGCGAAGTAAATCCATCGCAAGTCTTCTATTTTGTTCTTGAAATCTTTCTCGTTGAGAGGATGTAATTATTCCGGTGGGTTTATGGATAAGTCTAACCGCGGTCGAAACTTTTTGAACATTTTGTCCACCTTGAGATGAGGAATGGAAAAATTGCATTTCGATATCTGATGGATTAATTTGGACTTCATGCTCGGAAATTTCGGGAAGAACCGCAACCGTAGCCGTTGACGTATGTATCCTTCCGTGGCGTTCGGTTGTCGGAATACGCTGTACTCTGTGTACGCCTGCCTCGTTTTTGAGCGAGTCAAAAACATTTGGCCCACTTATCTTTAAAGTCGTGTCGTCTAGATATGACACTTTCCAGTTGCGCTTGCTAGCAAACCTTGAATACATACGGGCAAGCTCTGCCGCCCAGTTTTTTGCTTCGTCTCCGCCAGTGGCGCCGCGAATTTCTAAATAGAGTGTCTGGATCGATGAATTGTTGTTGCTGGGTTTAAAATCTTGATTGCTATTCATTGGCTAATGTAGAGTGTAGCATGTAGCTGGTAGTATGGGGCCTTGAAGCAGACCCTTGCTACTTGCTACTATACTTATCTTACTCGAGTTTGCAACTCTTGCTCGATAAGTATGATCCCCCAAAATACTGTATTTGATATACAAATTAAAGTATTTTGGGTATAGCTACTTTTGAAGAACGAAGTTCTTCCAAACTCTCCGGCCTTTCTGCCTCTTCCTGGATTTTCTTTAGCTTTTTAATCATTCTTTTTTGGGTTTTAGAAACAAACTTACCTTTAGAAGCGGCCTGCTTTGCCTTGAAGGCATCGACCCGGCCTGCGGTATCAAGAAACTTCATTTGTCCGGTATAAAATGGATGGCAATTGTAGCAGACCTCAACTTTAAGCTCCGGCATCGTTGCCCCAACCGTCAATGTATTCCCACAAGCACATGTTACCTTAGCTTCCGGATACCAATTTGGATGAATAGATGCTTTCATAGTGCGTATTTTATCACGAAGGGAACCCGAGAGACAAGCTCTGCTTATCAAATTAAACTCAAACTTCAAAACTCAAATGTTAAATCCATATCTAAAATGAGATTTTCTTTTTGTACTCCGCAATTATTACTCCAACAAGAGTTATTACAGAACCAATAATTATCGGAATTGTTAATTTGTCACCCAACAAGAAAACAGCCAGGATTCCCGAAAAAATGGGGTAGAGGTAGGCAAACGGAGCAGCCTCCGAAAGTTCAATCGTTTTTTGGCCCATATTATTAAGTATATAGGCGAGATTTCCGGAAATAAGCGCCATATAAAAAACCCCCAGCTGGTATGGAAAGGGAGCTGACACTATTAAATTGAGAGTTAAAGCTGGACCATTTTTTAATAAAACAAAAGGCAAAAAGGTGATAAAGCCAACGATAAACGACAAATTTGCTAAGGTGTTGGGAGATATTCCCTCTCTCATAAGTTTTTTTACGAGAACACCTGTGATAGCACCGGCCAAAAGTGAGGCAAAAATCAGAATGTTTCCCAAAAATTGTCCGGATCCGTGATCGGTCTTTAATATTGGAGCAATCCCTATAACAATAGCTCCTAAAAAAGCTATGAAAGTTCCCACCTTTTCGCGTACGGTTATACGATCCTTTAGGAAGACGAAACCAAAAAGAACCATAAGGAGCGGCCCGAACAAAGAAATAAGACTCATATCAAGAAGAGAAGTTTTACTTACTCCCCAGAAAAGAAGGCCGAGAGTAATTGAAGAATTTAGCAGGCAATAAACGAATAATTGGAATAGAGTTTTTGGATTTTTGGGAAGCCTGATGCCTTGCACCAAGAAAAAAACTAAAGCTACTACGGCCGATATAAAAAATCGGTAAAGAATGAAAATATCGGCAGGAAGTTTTGCCAAAGTAAGCTTGATAACAGGGCCAGCAATTCCCCAGATGACGGCTACTATTAAAAGTTGGGTGTAAGCCCGCAGGCGATTGGGATTCACAGTTTAATTATTAATGGTTAATGGTTAATAATCAATTGCAAGAATAAAAAAGCACCGGCAAGTATACGTATTTTTGATTTACAGGGTCGGACCCTACCTCGGGTCGGACCCTTTTAGACTTTTAGAGAAAAAAGAGTGTCATCAAGAGTCATTTCTACATG
>CAYISM010000005.1:0-14910 GCA_964366085.1 uncultured Gammaproteobacteria bacterium
GTGCTCAAACCCTTACGGATTTGTCCAAGACGGCCATTAAAAAGCCGTAAGGGAATGTTTGAGCACAGTTTCAATTTAGCATAAATTTCAAGGTTTTGATATACTTAAAAAATTATGGATACAGGTTTCGATAGTTCTCCAAAAGAAAATTCCCAATCTCTTGATCTACCAATCGATCCGAATAATGTTCTTTCTAGGGAAGAAGGAACTGGTCATGTACCGATAAAACGCTCTGATTATTTGAGTAAACCTGAGGCTAAAACACAAGGTGTTAATGTTGGTCCTTTGGGTGCATTTGTAGATAGATATGGATCAGTAATAGTTTTTTCGGATGTGCCTGAAATTGTGGCAAAAGGAGTTGCGCTCGCAACTGAAGTAGCACCACAACGTGTTCTAAATAAGTTAGGAATTTCTGAACAACCATCACCCCCCCCAATTATATTAGTAGGAGGATCATTGAGTTTAAGATCAGGACAAAGAATTCCTGCAGCGGTAGACATGAATGATAATGTTCCCATCGCAATCAGAATGAGTCTAGAGAATATCAGGATAAGTTTCGGTTTGACACACAACAAAACAAGCCAACTTGATCCAGTTATTTGTTTTGCAACCGCTGTACACGAAATATCTGACTGGATTCAAATTACACATTCAGACCACGACTTGGTGTTTGGATTAAACGATACAGATGAACAAATGCGAGCGTCACGTCATACAGCAAGTAAATCCGAACGATTTTCGAACGATATGGCGACAGAACTAACAGAGGAGATGTTTGGAGTCACTGTCACGTTTGGAGAGAATGACCAAACTATTTACACTCCGGAACCGCCGGACACAATTTAAAACAATCTACTTATGTGTGTAGAAAGGATTTTGACAATTTGCTCGCCAGTGGCGAGCAAAAATCGCGCGCGCAAAAAATAACGGAAGCGCGGCGGGTGGGGTCGCCGCGCCACATTGCGAGGCCGCGAAGCGGCCGAGCTAACAGCTTTGAAATTCGGTTCTAACTTTTTCGTAAATCTCGACCATTGACGATAAAACCCTTTTCAAAGAGGTCTTTGAATGGTTGATTTAATTGATATGAAGCCACTTTCTTATCTTTTAAAGTAAAGTTCGAGAAGATTCTTCTGATAATTTGGTCTTTGCCTTCTATAGTTTTAGTTTGTCGTAGTATATTGGGCAAATCGTTGAATAGTTCGACAAAATCTGAATAAGCAAGAATGACCTTACTACCCTGTAATTGGGCTTCTTTTATCTTACTAATTTCTTCAAGAATAGTCTTTAACTCTTGGTTTTTAGCTTTCAGTTCGTCATTAAAAGTATTTCTGATTTCGTTGTCATTGGTATCTAAAACATAGTCCTTTATTTTACTTATTCGTTCTTCTAATTGTTTAGCTGATTGTTGTAGTGATTTTCTTCTGCTTTCAAGTTCTTTCTTTTGTTTTTCACCAACTATTTTCATTTCCTGTAAGTAGTGTTCGTAAGCCTTTTTACTGCCAAATTTATTCTGTTCAAGGAATTGATAAACAAAGTCTAAAATGACTTTAGCTCTAACATTCTGGTTTACTTTCTTACCACTTTTAAGCCTGATTTTGCACCCTTTGGTATCACACCTAAAGTTATAATAGTTAGTTGCACCTGATTTACTATGTTTAACTGTAATGCCTGTACTCATAGGATTACCACAATGCCCACAGAAAACTATTTTTCTTAGGAAGTCAGCTTTAACATTTCTTTTCGCACCCCTTTGCTTCATTTGGAAGGCTTTTTTAATATCGCTAAACCTGTTTATCTTTAAAAATTCATCAACACTTATAGTGGGGATAAAATCATATACTTCAGTTAAGTTGACTATAATATCTTTTTCTTCACCATAAGCTAAAACGCCTGTATAAAATGAATCCCTAAATAAATCTGATAAAACCTTGTTAGTCATGTTATATTGCTTATGTTTAATTTCGCCAACACCTTCGCTTCTTTGATACCCTTCTTTATTCAAATATTGAGCGATATCTTCTTGTGTTTTTCCTTTGAGTCTTAATTGCCAAGCATTTTTAAGCAAGATAAAGTTATTACCATCAGGTCTTAATATTTGGTTTCTATCCCTGTAGTAGCCATGCTTAGCTTTGCTTAAATATTTACCTTCTTCAATGCTTCTTCTCATACCCCTTTTAACATCATCACTTAATTTGTCTGAATATTGTTTTGAGAGAACAAAAGAAATACCCAAAAGCATTTTACCTGCGGTGCTGTTTTCAAAAGTGAAGCTAACGAACTGTAAGTCTTTAATAATCTGCTTATCAATCAGGTCAATGATTTCACCTGCGTCTTTCATATTGCGAGCAAGCCTGTCAGGATGCCATGCAATAATGCCTTCATATTTGCCCTTTTTAATATCATCAAGCATTTTTCTAAATTTAGGGCGTATGTCAGGCTCTTTAGCACTTTGCTTTTCTTCAATAGGGCTAGAAGGTTTTTTAAGAAGAGTTAGACCTTTATTTTCGACCAATTTCTCACATTCGATAATTTGATCGCCTAACGACCTTATTTGCCTTTCTTCGCTTTCTGTGGACTTTCTCGCATAGATAACATAGCGATATTGAGTAATATCTTTTACTTCACCTTCACCTTGAATACCTTTAAGTAAGCCTAATAAATCTTGTGTGGTTAATGATGCCATATATTTTCTTAATTATCTTAATTCTCTTGCATTATCATTTATAAATGCTTATAATTATTTATAACAATAATTCATATGAAAAGCAATTCCTTTTACACTGTTTTACAAGTAGCTGAGCTTCTTCAAGTCCATTGGCAAACAGTACTTAATTACATAAAGAGCGGTAAACTTGAAGCCGTGAAGTTGGGAAAGGGTTATCGTATTACTAGAGAAGCACTAGACCAATTTACAAAGCAGAATTCATCAAGTAAATAATTAACTTACTCGTATATGAGAAACCGAATTAAATACTCACAAAACTTTTTAAAAGATAAACGGTTAATAGAGAGCCTTTTAAACAAATCGTCAATTAAAGAAACAGATATTGTATACGAAATTGGAGCAGGACAAGGCATAATCACTACAGAACTTATTAAAAGGAGCGGAAATGTTGTCGCATTTGAAATAGATGCTAACTTATTTAACAAACTATCCGACAGATTTAAAAATAAAAAGTTGCTAGAGTTACGGTTGGGCGATTTTCTCGACTACACTTTACCAAATCAATCATATAAGGTTTTTTCTAATATACCCTTCAATATTACATCAGCAATAATCAAGAAGCTCACTCAATCGCCTAATCCACCTGAAGATGCCTATCTTATCGTTCAACAAGAAGCATCTAGTAAATTTATTGGGAAACCTGAAGAAAAGGTTAATAGCCTTTTATCAATACTAATAAAATCAAATTTCAATATAACGATATTTCATAGATTCAATCGTGAAGATTTTTTTCCAAAACCAAATGTTGATGTGGTTATGCTACGAATACAAAAGCTAGATAGCCCCCTAATTCCTATACAATATACTCATCTTTTTTATGACTTCGTAACCTATACATTCAGCCAATTTAAACCAAACATTCTGCAAGGTTTAAGTAAAGTAATTGATAAAAATAAAGTAATAGAGCTAGCTCACAAAACCCATTTTTTAACCACTTTAAAACCTAGCGAACTAGATTTTGCTCATTGGCTAATATTGTTTGATACATTTGTCAAAACATCGAGTATCACGCAGAAAAGAATCGTGCAAGGCTCTTTCAAAAGATTACAGCTTCAACAAACAACTCTTCAGAAAATCAATAGAACACGAAATGACAGAAACTGGAAAAACTTAGGAAAGCAGAAGAATTAATTTAGACTTAACTATTCTAAAATTGCACTCTCTCTTTTATGAATTTCTTCCTTAATGAGTTTTAAAGCTAACACTTTTTCATCTTGAGGTAAAACACTGATTTCTTGGGAATACTCAAATACTTGAAGCTCTACAGGTCTTTCAATCGGCATCGGTAGGGAATCTATACCTTGTAGCTTCTCAAGCCTTTCTATTGCCATTAGAGCTGTTCTTAATGCCCCTACAGCTTCTAGGGTGTTCTTAGAGCTATTTTTTAACTGCCATGACTCACGAATGATTGCCTCTGTCTTTTTAATAAGTTCTTGCCTTTTTACTTGAAGTTCATCGACACTTGACGAATCTACCCATCGTTCTCGAATAAGACGAATATAGCTTTTAGCAGTGTTAAAAGATATATTTAAAGTGTCCGCTATATCAGTTGGTGAATCTGTACCCTGAAGCACTAGACTTTCACACTTTGTTAAAAGCCTATCCCTTTTTAAGTTTGAAATTAATTTTGTAGCCATAAAGATTTATTAAGAATTTGATAGTTATTTTAATGACCTAACTCTATATCTAAAAGACTCTTTACTCTCGACTCTAGCCTTAATTTAAGTTTCGAAAATAGACTTAAACATAAAAAGCATCAAACAAGAGTGATACAAAATATATTTCTAAAAATAGCCACCCCCATTTTACTTACTAATAAGGAAACTCTTAATACCTAAACCTAATATAGTTCAATAAGAAAAAGGCTAATGAGAATCTTTGATAACAAGGATATAATTCCCATCTTTGGATACTAATATCTTCTTAATATTTGAACCATATTTTGACTTTGAAAGCGTGGTCATGTTTAAAGTGATTGTTTCACCATCAGGTGTTACAACTTGATAGTCATCAATATCTTTTGGTGGTTCTATTATTGGCTTTTTACTATCAGAGCTATTAGGTTTAGCTTCAACAGGCTTGGTTAAATCTGAAATAAGGTCTGATAAGTCGTCTTTCCTTACTTTGTTATCCATACTTTTATTATAGCTCATTCGAATTTATAGAGTAATAGGAATGAACTTACTTTCAGGTGTTTCTTTTTCTTTCTCAAGGACAGCTTCAATTTCTTCTTTGGTTTGGCTAAACCACTCTAAATTTTGTATAATGTGGTTATAAAGTTCGAGATAACTCTCTGGTGTTCGACCAAAAGAGAGAAAGAGTCCGTCGAGTTGGAGGCGCTCCGTGCGCCTGGCTCGCTGGCAGGCAAGTCTAACAAAATACGGTTCGAATTTGTCGAAAAAATCGCTTACAAACGATTAAATATATCTTATGAAAGAAACTCCTTTTCCTGCCGAAGTTACCTACACGCTTAGTCATGTTCTAAAAGGTATCAGAAGACTACCTGAAACTGTAACTGGTTGGCAAGAAGTTTCATCTTCTCCTGATCAGATTGTAAGAGATCTGGCGAAACAAGCATTACCAGGTTATGAAGCTGCTTTGAGATATGTAGAAAGCAAGACACCAAAGCAGATATATGATGATTTGGTTCAAGTCCACGCCTTCTACAGGCAATTATCTGAAGTCGGAACAAATCCAGTAGAAATAGCAAGGCAAATTATTGCAAGGTTTGACAATATTCCGCTGCATTTAAATGACATAGTTGACCCAATAGCTGGAGGGTGGATACATACCTTAAAGCAACACATATGGGTAGCTGCAATAGAAGATGCTCCCAGAGGATAATAAGAATGAAAAAATATGGATCAACACTTTAATAATTCGGTTCTAACCCTTTGACGAGCTCAGGGCAGGCTTTTTCGTAAATCTCGACCAAGAAACGACCACTTGCATTTTATATGTCATCATGTTAAAAGGTAAATGCGATGGCGAAAAAAACAGGAAACTCCGAGCCCAAATCTTCTGAAGCTTCTTCAAAACTTGCTGCAATTAAAATTGCGATGGAACAAATTGAAAAACAGTATGGTAAAGGTTCGATTATGAAACTGGGAGGAAGAGTGGATGGCGAATTTAAAGTAGACGTTATTTCGACGGGATCAATTGCAATAGACCTTGCTTTGGGAGTTGGAGGCTTACCCCGCGGGAGAATAACCGAAGTTTATGGCCCCGAAGCATCGGGAAAGACAACATTTGCTCTTTCGGTTATTGCCGAAGCACAAAAAAAGGGTGGACAAGCTGCTTTTGTTGATGCGGAACATGCACTTGATCCGCAAAGAGCCGAGACGATTGGTGTTAATTTGGATGAACTTTTAATGTCTCAACCGGATACCGGGGAGCAGGCCTTGGAAATTGCCGAAACCTTAATCCGCTCCGGAGCCATAGATGTAATTGTTGTTGACTCGGTTGCAGCTTTGGTTCCAAGGGCGGAGCTCGAAGGAGAAATGGGAGATGCTGTTATGGGAATGCAGGCGCGCCTTATGAGTCAAGCCTTAAGAAAATTAACAGGTGCAATTTCAAAATCAAAGACAGTTCTTATTTTTACAAACCAGCTAAGGCAAAAAATCGGAGTGATGTTTGGAAATCCGGAGACAACTTCCGGGGGTCTTGCCCTTAAATTTTATTCCTCGGTAAGAATTGATGTGAGAAGAATAGAAGTTCTAAAAGATGGAGAAAAAGTTATTGGATCACGTCACCGTGCAAGGATTGTTAAAAATAAAGTGGCCCCGCCTCTTAGGGTGGCGGAGTTTGACATAATGGAAACTGAGGGAATTTCAAAGTCCGGGGGACTTCTGGATGTTGCGGTTGACCTTGGTTTGATAGGCAAAAGTGGATCGTTCTTTAACTATGAAAGCAAGCCAATTGCCCAGGGAAAGGAGGCCGCCAAACTTTACATCAGAGACAACCCAAAATTTGCGGAGGAAATAGACAAGAAAATCCGAGAAATGGTTGCTTCCGGAAAGAAATTACCCAAAGAAATTGGGGAAGAGAAAGAAGAAGAAGAGTAAATTGTCACTTCATTGAAAATTGGAGTTTGAAAATTGATAATTAAGCCCGTGTCTACGATCACAGCAATAAAGTCTCAAAAAAATAAGAACCGTGTTAATGTCTATCTCGACGATGAATTCGGTTTCGGAATCGATTTGGATAATTTCGTTTTACTTCATTTGAAAATTGACCAAGAGTTAACAGAAAAGGAAGTGGGAGAGATTGTGAGGAAGGCGGAATTCCGAAAGACTTTGGATAAACTTTTTAAATTTGTAACATTGAGGCCTCGATCGGAAAAAGAAATAAAAGATTGGTTTAAAAGAAAGAAGGTACACGAAAGTTTGCGTGAAGAACTCTTTGGTCGATTAAAGCGACTAGAATTAGTGGACGATAAAAAGTTTGCCGAATGGTGGATAGGGCAAAGGCTGAGTTTTCGGCCCAAGCCGAAAAGAATTATGATTCAGGAATTAAGAATTAAGGGAGTAAATAAAGAGATTGTTGATGAAATTCTTGGAGAAACAAAAATTGATGAGGAAAAAATGGCAAGACAGCTTCTTGAAAAGAAGGCTTATAAGTGGAAAAATCTGGATAAATATAAAGTGAGACAAAAAATATCTCAATATTTGGTCGGGAAGGGATTTGGGTGGACGACTATTGAAAAATTAGTTGGCGAGATGTAAAATGGTACTTGAGGAGTTTAGGAAATATGACAAGAAGTAAACTCAATTTAGTTTCTTCTTCGACCCTTATTTAAGGGCGGTCTTGGTATTCCTTAACTCCACTTAACTTATGGCAACAGACAATAACATCAAGGTCTTAGTCGAAGATCTTCAAAAACAAAGAGAGGCTTTGGAAAAGAAAGAAGCTTCTTTGAAGCTTCGTGAGGAAGAACTGAAGGAAAGACTTTCAAAGGCCTCAAATATGACTGTGGATGAGGCTAAAAGGGTTCTTCTGGATGAGGTCCAAAAGGATCTAACTAGCGAGATTGCAAAAAAGATCAGGACAGCGGAAGAAAGAATAAAAGCAGAGGCTCAAGAAAAAGCTAAAGAAATTCTGGCCGATGCCATGAAGCATGGCGCAACTAACTATGTTGCCGAATATACAGTTTCAACCGTAACAGTTCCAAACGAAGACGTTAAAGGTCGAATCATTGGAGCAGGCGGAAGAAACATAAGGACTTTTGAAAGAGAAGCACTAGTTGAAATCGAGATTGACGAAAGTAACGAAATAAGACTTTCTTCCTTTGATTCAGTAAGGCGGGAAATTGCAAGACGTGCTTTGGAGGTTTTAATAAAAGACACAAGGATACAACCTTCAAGAATAGAAGAAGTCGTAAGACAAATTAAGGGCCAGATGGAAGACGTGCTTTTAGAAGAAGGAAGAAAAATAGCCCAGGAATGTGGTGTATTTAATTTACCGATAGAGCTACTAAAACTCATCGGTCGATATAAATTTAGAACCTCGTATGGCCAAAATCTGGGAATTCATACAATAGAAGAAACGAAAATTGGCATCTCAATTGCAAATGAGTTGGGGGCAAATGTTGAAACAGTAAGACTTGGATGTCTTCTTCACGATATAGGAAAGGTTGTGACAGAAGAAGAAGGAACGCACGTCGAAGCTGGAGTTTCCACACTCAAAAGATTTGGACTTCCGAAGGAAGTTGTAGCGGCTGTTGCCGAGCATCATGAAGACAGACCATTTACGTCTATTGAATCGTTAGTTGTTTGGACGGCCGACGCAATCAGCGGTTCTCGACCCGGTGCCCGATACGAACCTCATGAAGAATATATAAAAAGAATGGGCAAGATCGAAGAGATTGTGGGAAGTTTTCCCGGGGTCGATACGGTAATGGCTTTTCAAGCGGGCCGGGATGTCAGAGTAATAGTTAAACCGGACGAAGTTGACGATGATAAATTGACAATACTTGCTCACGATATTGCCCAAAGATTAGAGAAAGAAGCCCAATATGCCGGACAGATAAAAGTTACAGCAATCAGAGAAACGAGAGCAACGGATACCACAAAGGCAAAATAATCCGTTTTCTTGACAAATTTGCCCAGGTGTTCTATGCTCGTAGCCAATAATGACAAAAAGGGAACTTATAGATTTAGTATCCAGAAAAGCCCACTTAACAAAAAGGGCAGGAGAAGAAGCGATTGAAGTATTTTTATCAGAAGTAGGAAGAGTACTTTCTAAAGGTGAAAAGGTTGTTCTTTCCGGATTTGGCACATTTCGCGTAATTTCAATGAAAGGTAAAACCGTCAAGATTCCAAAAACAGATAAAATGGTAACAATTAAACCTCATAGAGCTCCGAAGTTCACTCCAGGGAAAAGGCTACGAAGACAAGTCTCGAGATAATTTTCAAATTTCAAACTCCAATTTTCAATGTTTGAAAATTAAATAATTAGAAATTTATTGTAAATTGTAAATTGAGAATTGGTAATTCCCAAGTGTTATACTTGGGTTATGGACAAGGCCATAATCGTTAGCCATTTAGTAAAGAACTTCGAAGTTGTTGAAAGGAAACAAGGAATTTTAGGAGCAATTTCATCTTTGATTTCACCGAAAAAGAAAATAGTTAAGGCAGTAAACGATATATCGTTTACTATAAAAGAGGGGGAACTTGTAGGTTTTATTGGTCCGAACGGAGCAGGAAAAACTACAACATTAAAAACCCTTTCGGGACTTCTTTACCCGTCTTCTGGAACCGTACAAGTAATCGGTTTTAATCCTTGGGAGAGAAACCCGGAGTTTCTAAAAAATATTTCCCTTATCATGGGGCAAAAAAACCAGCTTTGGTGGGATCTTCCTGCAATTGAGACTTTCGAATTGAACAGAGAAATTTATGAAATTCCCCTAAAAAAATACAAAGAAGCTCTTGAAGAACTCATGGAACTTTTAGATGTCGGAGACTTATTAAATGTTCAGGTTCGCAGACTTTCTTTGGGTCAAAGGATGAGGATGGAATTGGTTGCGGCACTTCTTCACCAACCAAAGGCGCTTTTCTTGGACGAGCCGACAATCGGTCTTGATGTTATTGCCCAACAGAAAATGCGGGATTTTATTTCTGTCTATAACAGAAAACGTGGAGCAACAATACTTTTGACTTCTCACAATATGGACGATGTTCTGAATTTGGCAAAAAGGGTAATAGTTATTGACGAAGGAAAAATTCTTTTTGACGGGGCACTGGAAGATTTGATTGATCAATTTGCTAAAGAAAAAATAATAAAAGTTTATTTAGCAAAAGAAATTGATGTTAAAAAGCTTGAAGAAATTGGCACGATTAAGGAAATCAAAATCCCCCAAGTTACAATTTCTGTCCCAAGAACAGCTGCGGCTGTCGCGGCGGCAGAATTACTTCAAAATTTTCCTGTTGCCGACCTAACAATAGAAGAAGAACCAATAGAAGACATTATTAGAAAAGTTTTTAAAGGCGAAGTAAACAATAAAGAATGAAAAAATACTGGCAGATTTTTAAAATTTCTTTTCAACAAGAGTTTGTGTACAGAGTGAATTTTATAATGTGGAGGATAAGAAATGTTTTACAGATATTTTTGGTTTTCTTTCTCTGGGACACAATTTTCTCGGATTCTTCAAAAGTAATTTTCGGATACGATAGAGCAAAAATACTAACGTATGTTTTCGGCTTAATAATTGTAAGAGCGGTAGTTCTTTCTTCAAGGTCGATAGACATAGCCGGAGAAGTATCCCGTGGGGATCTTTCCAACTATCTTCTTAAGCCGTTTAGCTATTTTAAATACTGGTTTACAAGGGATATTTCAAGTAAGACTTTGAATCTTATCTTTGCGACCTTTGAAACTTTTATTCTGTACATCTTACTTAAACCACCTTTCTTTTTTCAGAACGATCCAACCTACATAATACTTTTTATTATTTCTCTGTTTCTGGCAGTACTACTGTTTTTTCTTATTCTTTTTTTGTTCAACCTTTTTCCGCTTTGGTATCCCGAACAAGCTTGGGGTCCTACTTTTTTGCTTCTTATTTTTACCGAATTTTTGGGAGGAGGTACATTTCCTTTGGATATACTACCAACATTTCTTCAAAAAATAATTTACATGACGCCGTTTCCCTACCTTCTTTTTATGCCGATCCAGATCTATTTAGGAAAGATAGATGTTCGCGCTTCAACGGTTTCAGTTTTAACCACTTTTGTTTGGGCACTGTTTTTTGCATTTATAGTTAAAAATGTTTGGAAGTTAGGTCTTAAAGCTTATAGATCTGAAGGAAGATAACCAATGAATTCAATTTCAAAAATTCACAAATACATAAAAATTTGGTGGTTAATGAGTAAGAATTCCTTCATAAGTATTTTCTATCAAAAAGTGGCATTACTCATATTTTTGACGGGAAAAGTCTTGAGATTCTCGTTTTTTGCGATGTTTCTTATTTTTTTAGTCAAAGGGAGTAAAACTTTAGCCGGATATAATCTTAACCAATCGGTTTTTTTCTTTTTGACCTTTAACTTAATAGATATTTTTACTCAATTTCTTTATAGGGAGGTTTATAGATTTAGACCGCTTATTATTTCCGGGGATTTTGATCTTGTTCTAATAAAACCAATGAGTGCTCTTTTTAGATCTTTAATGGGAGGGGCCGATGTAATTGATCTTATTACGATCCCTCCGCTTATCGCCGCAGTTTTTTATTTTGGACATAGTCTTTCGCCAACTCCCCAAAATGTTTTTCTCTATATTATTTTGCTTTTAAACGGCTTCTTGATTGCAACGGCGTTTCATATAGCAGTTCTCGCTCTGGGAATAATCACTTTAGAAATTGACCATACAATTATGATTTATCGGGATTTGGTCTCACTAGGACGCCTTCCGATCGATATATATAAAGAACCTTTAAAATCAATTTTAACTTATCTTGTTCCGGTCGGAATTATGATAACCCTTCCGGCAAAAGCATTAATCGGGCTTGTCAGTTTTCAGGGAGTGTTACTCTCTTTTATTTTTGGTGCAGTTGCCTTTTTTGTTGCAAAGAAGTTTTGGGACTTTGCTTTAACTCGCTATACGAGTGCCTCAAGCTAAGTGGAAAAATTGGCCCAAAAGTGCTACATTACTAGATAAGATGCCGAGAAAAATTGAGATTTCATATAAGACAGTTGTTTTTATCGTGCTTTTCCTTGTTTTTCTGAGATTTCTTTTCTTTATCAAAGATATTCTTCTTGAATTTTTTGTCGCCCTTCTTGTTATGACAATTTTAAATCCTGCTGTAACAAAGCTTTCTAAACTTAGAATTCCAAAAGTTGTCTCCGTCCTTCTTGTCTATTTTCTACTAATCGGGGTTATTGGAGGAAGTATAGCTTTGATTGTACCTGCTTTAATTGATCAAACTACAAATTTTGCGACAAGCTTGCCAAAATATTTCTCTAATTTAGGCCTTGGAAGTTTTTATACAGATGAGTTGGCGAAGGAATTTTTTGCTCAAATTGGAAGTTTACCTGGACAAATACTAAAAATAGGAGGCTCGATTCTTTCTAACTTACTTGGTGTTTTAACTGTTTTGTTTTTCGCATTCTACCTTCTTATGGCGAGGGATAAATTAGAAGAACAACTGGGAGTTTTTTTCGGAGATGAGAAACAAAAAGAATTAGGGAAAATAATAGATACACTGGAAAGGCGACTTGGTGGTTGGGCGAGAGGAGAACTTGCCCTAATGCTTCTTGTGGGAGTTGCTAACTATATCGGGTTAAGTCTTTTGGGAATTCCGTTTGCACTTCCGTTGGCAATTCTTGCAGGAAGCTTGGAAATAGTTCCTTATATCGGGCCGATCATGGCGGCAGTTCCGGCGGTTGTAATAGGTTTCGGAATTTCTCCGGTTATGGGAGTTGCGACCTTGGCATTGGCGTTTGTTGTTCAACAGATTGAAAACTATGTTTTCGTTCCCAAAATAATGGAAAAATCAGTCGGAGTTTCACCAATTATTACCCTTTTGGGGTTGGCAATAGGATTGCGTCTTGCCGGAGTAGTCGGAGTATTAATTTCTGTTCCGGCAATAATTACTCTTCAGGTTTTAGTTTCTGAATACTTCCTCTCCAGCAAAGAAGAAGCCCACCTTTAGGGTGGGCTATCTTCATATTCTGGAGGCTAGTAGTCGCTACGCTTCTAGCTCCTCTCCAGATTTTTACAAAGGAAAACCCCTCCTTTCGGAGGGGTAATTCCATGTTCTGGAGAGTAGTAAGCCAGGTTCTGTTTCTCGACGATCATCTGTCTAAGCCCTCAAACTTTGTCCCGCCTCTTGGTTTAATCCAAGATTTCTTGAAAGCCTTTTTACCCCCATGAAGGGGCGGAACTTTCGGAGGTTGCAGCGGGGAGGATTGCCCCTTTTCACTCGTGTCCGCCACGTCTTAAGTGGCAAGACCGACATAGTCTCTGTGGCTCCGACTGGCGGTTACCCGCCCCAGCTTACGCTGGGCACCCTGCTTTCTGCTGCCTGGACTTTCCTGACCATTAGATGACGCCTTGCGGCTATCTAACGGCCCGATCATCCTTCCTCCAGAACAAGCATATTGTAGCATAAAAAGCCGTAGATTTCTACCACCGTGGACAAATTCTCATCTTTTCTATACTATTTGGTAGATGCTTGCGAAGATTACTTCGGGGGCTACAGTCGGACTTAATGCAACTTTAGTTGACGTGGAAGTTGATATTGCCGAACAAGGTCTTCCCTCCTTCACAATAGTAGGACTTCCTGATAAGGCTGTTGAGGAATCAAAAGAGCGTGTACGTTCGGCCATTAAAAATACCGGTGCGGATTTTCCCATTTCAAGAATCACCGTGAATCTAGCTCCGGCTGACCTTCCTAAAGCTGGACCGGCTTATGATCTACCTATTGCCTTGGGTATCTTAATTGCATCAGGTCAAATTAATCCGGAGGTTAGTGACTCCTTATTTTTTGGAGAGCTTTCTTTAGATGGAAGTTTAAGACACACAAACGGCATTTTGCCCATGGCCTATTTGGCAAAAGAGAAAAAATTCAAAAACATCTTTGTTCCGAAGATAAACGAAAAAGAGGCTTCAGTAGTTTCGGGAATTGACGTCTATTCAATAGAATCTCTTCTTGTATTGGTTCGTTATTTTTCAAAAACAATTGAGTTAATTCCGGCAGATAAAACCAGCCTCAAAAGTTTACTTATTAGTAGTGAAGCAGAGTTTGATTTTTCAGAAATTATTGGTCAGGAGGCGGCTAAAAGAGCTTTGGAAATTGCGGCCGCGGGAGGACACAACATCTTTATGAAAGGAACTCCGGGAAGCGGTAAAACTATGCTTGCCCGTGCTCTCCCGGGTATTCTTCCTACGATGACGGAAGGTGAGGCTTTAGAGGTCACAAAAATTTATTCCATAACCGGAAATTTACCCGCAGGTGAGGCAATTGTTACCACAAGACCTTTCAGGAGTCCGCATCATACAACGAGTAGAATCGGCTTGATTGGCGGTGGTTCAAATCCCGCTCCCGGCGAAATTTCCCTGGCCCATCGCGGAACGCTCTTTTTGGACGAGTTTCCGGAATTTCCAAGACACGTTCTTGAGGCATTAAGACAACCGATGGAGGATGGTGTGGTTTCAATTTCAAGAGCTAAAGGGTCAGTTACCTATCCTGCCCAGTTTATGCTGGTTGCGGCAAGTAATCCCTGCCCGTGTGGATATTTCGGGGATCCCAAACGGGCCTGTACTTGCTTGCCGGGGCTAATTGCAAGATATCAAAAAAGAGTTTCGGGGCCAATTTTAGATAGAATCGATGTCCACATAGATGTTCCTTCAGTAGAAACTCAGAAGCTTGTGGGTGAGGATAAAGAAAAAAGGGAATCTACGAAGCAGATTCAAAAAAGGGTACAGAAGGCAAGAGATATGCAGTTAAAAAGATTTAAGGGAACTTTTCTAAAATCCAACGCGGAAATGGCAACAAAAGATGTGAAAAAATATTGTTCCCTATCGAATGAGTGCCGAGGAGTGTTAACCAGTGCAGTTACAACAATGAGTTTAACTGCCAGAAGCTATTTTAAGGTTATAAAGACCGCAAGGACAATTGCCGATTTGGAAGGTGCGAAAGAAATTTCAACTCTTCATATAGCAGAAGCTCTTCAATACAGACCCAAGATAGAAGAAAT
>CAYISM010000005.1:15010-23480 GCA_964366085.1 uncultured Gammaproteobacteria bacterium
TTTCAACTCTTCATATAGCAGAAGCTCTTCAATACAGACCCAAGATAGAAGAAATCTAAAGAAATGAAAAGCCGGCCAGTTAGGTAGAGATTTGCGAGATTGTATGTCTGCAAATTTGCCTAAAAGGCCGGTGGAATTTGGGGAAGAAGCGCACGTGGGCCGTGGTCGGGTTCAGTTGGCGTCAAGTCAATCTGGACGCGAGTTCATGCTTCGACGCGGCGCTTCTTCCTTGGCCAAAGAGGCGATCCGAAGATCGCTTATGGTTGGTGCCAGGACGACGGGTGACCTTGATCAGAAATCGGGTGATAGGGTTTGGTTCCTAACGTCTTCTCTCGGTTCTTCGGTGTCGTCGTCCTGGCGTGTGAAAGCTGGAGGCAGGTATACCCTTACCCGTGGGGCGGGTTGCCGCCTTGGTTGGGACGCTGCCTCCAGCAGAGAACGGACTCGACTCGCGCAGTTGTAGCCGGTCCGTAACTCCCAGATAAATTAAAAGTGCAAATACCTTTACTTGAAGACTCCATTATAGAAATATTTTGTGTCTTGTCAAGAGGCAGGCTCTGGAACAAAATGTTCTCATGCGTTTAGTTATTCAAAGAGTTAAAAAGGCAAAAGTTGTTGTCAAAGAAACCGGAAAAATTTCTGGTGAAATAGGAAGGGGACTTTTGGTGCTTGTTGGAGTTAAAAAGGGAGACACAGAGGAAACTGCTGAACTGTTGGCTGTTAAACTGTCAAAGCTGCGAGTCATGGCGGATGAAAACGATAAAATGAATTTGACGGTTGGCAATGTTAATGGCCAAATGTTAATTGTTTCTCAGTTCACTTTGTACGCAGACACTTCCGGCGGGAATCGCCCATCGTTTATAGATGCGGCTCTTCCAGACGAAGCCAAAAGGATTTACGAGCATTTTGTGGCAAAACTTAGAGAAGCGAAAATAAAGGTCGAAACCGGAAGCTTTGGAGACTATATGGAAATTTCGACGGAACTGGATGGACCTGTAACAATAATATTAGACAGTAGCAAGTAAGGAGAAATTTTTCACAGAGCGTTTAATTAATCAAGCAAAAGGTCCTCCTTGACACTTTCGAGAGGATCCTTTTGCCTTAAATTCAAGACCAGGTAATTAACCTCCGATCCTGAACATTGTTGTTCCGCAAACTTCACAAACGGCCTTCGTAGCTTTCTTGCCGTTCTTCATCGTAACAACTTGAGCATTCTTACCTTCTCTTTTTGTGCGACACTTTACGCAGTACATCATAAATCTTGTCACCTCCTCTCGACAGGGCAGACATAAAAACTTATCGTTTTACGTTCCAGGCTAAGTATATCACTATCTCCAAAGCTATAATGAAGCTAGCCAAGATTAAGCTTTTAATAATCTCACGCTTAGTTGAAGCTAAACTTTCTTCTTTTGCCATAACTTCGGCGTTTTTTGCCTTTGTTTTTTTAGAAATCTTTAAAGATTTGTCATTTTCTAATTGCCCCTTGACAGAGCCTGTAGATGGGAAGCCCGAATCAGGATTCTTTATAATCAAAGATTCATAATGCGCATGCTCTTTTTGTTTTCTGGTTCTTCTTTTTTTGGACATTTTTTAAGCTGATTTCATTTTAGTGTATCAGTCAAGTTTTGTTTTGTCGTTCTTGACTTTACATATCAAGCGTGCATACAATGTTGAATCAAATTATTGCTGTTTTTAAGGTGTAATGTATGCCCGTTCAATTTATAATATTAGGTGTTTTTGGTATCTGGTTAACGGCTTTAAGCGTTATATTTTTTTTAATGGCCAGATATTTAAATAATTTAACAAGAGGAACAAAAGGTGAAGGTCTTAAGAAAATTTTAGATAACATTTTCAAGGTTCAAAGCAGTAATATAGAGAGTGTATCCAAACTAAGTAAAGAGTTAAAAAGATTGGATGAAGAAGGCAGTTCGCACATACAAAAGGTCGGGGTTGTCAGATTTAATCCATTTAAAGAGACCGGGGGCGACCATAGTTTTTCCGTAGCGGTTATGAATAAGGAAAACTCCGGATTTATTTTTACAGGAATTCATACGCGCGAGCGAACCAGGCTATATATAAAGGAAGTTAAAAAGGGAAAAAGTCAGATTGAACTTTCAGAAGAAGAAAAAAAGGCCTTTACACAATCACAGAGAAATTCTGTATAGTTAATATATGGACAAGTTTTCAAAATTATTAACCTCTAAGAAATTTACGTTGATTCTTGGTTTAGTTGGTCTTTATCTTTTGGCAACGGGTATCTCCTGGGTAGTTTTCTCATTTCTTAAAAAGCAACCCTTTTCTCCGGCATCTTCTTCGCAAGTCAAAGAAACTCGTTCAAGAATAAACCTTAATCTTCCGAAGACCGAAGAATGTCCGATTAATGGCGCCAAATATACGAAAGAAGAGAAAGATATATGGGAGGGAAGAAGGCCAATTACGGCAATGATTGAAAATCACGCCGATTCTCGTCCTCCATCAGGAATCTCTAAGGCAGATGTTGTTTATGAAGCAGTCGCTGAAGGAGGGATTACAAGATTTATGTCAGTTTTTTACTGTGGAGTGGCAGCGGAGGATGTTAAGATAGCTCCGGTTCGTTCTGCCAGAATTTACTATATTGATTGGGCAAGTGAATATGCGGATAAGCCGATATTTATGCACGTCGGAGGAGCAAATGATTTTTCAGGAACCGGAACTACTAATAGGGATGCAAGAGCTCTGGAAACTCTGGAAAAGTTGGGCTGGAGAGTTCCTGGAGGTAATGATTTTGATACAATATACGATTCCGGCTTTCCGGTATTTTGGAGAAACTACGAAAGGCTTGACCATGCAGTTGCTACGGAACACACGATGATGGCCTCACTTGATGCTGCTTATGAACAGGCCAAAAAGAGAGGTTTGACAGATAAAGATTCAAAAGGAGTAAGGTGGGACAAAAATTTTGTTAAGTGGAGATTTTCTGATGATAAACCTTCCGGTAGTACTCCAAAAGACATCTCATTTGGATTCTGGGCAAACAAGCAAGATTATGACGTTGTTTGGAAATATGATTCAGCCAATAATCAATATCAAAGAGTAAACGGCGGGAAGCCTTATACCGACCTTGAAACAAAACAGCAGTTGACTGCAAAAAATGTTGTAGTACTATTTGCAAAAGAGAGGGGTCCGGTTGATGCAAATATGCATATGCTTTATACAACAATTGGTTCCGGAAAAGCATTAATTTTCCAAAATGGAACAGCCATCGAAGGTACGTGGAAAAAAGACTCAAGGACATCAAGGACTAAGTTTTCGGATAATTCCGGTAAAGAAATGAGTTTTGTTCGAGGTTCGATCTGGATCGAAGTTGTACCAATAGGCAATAAAGTTGATTACTAGTAGATTTTCCTGCCCCTTAAGAAAATGGCAGACTTAGTAGACATAATTACTTCTAAAGTAAGAATTAAAATTCTGCAGCTTTTCTTTTCTAATCTCAAGGAGATGTATCACGTCAGGGGCATTGTTCGCGAAACAAAAGAAGAGATCAATGCGGTAAGACGGGAATTAGAAAGATTTGAGACCGCGGGAATTTTAAAAAAGGAGTCGAGAGGCAATAGGCTGTATTATTGGCCAAGAAATGAACACCCTTTCTTTGGAGATTTAGTTTCGATGGTTGCCAAGACCATGGGATTAGGTGCTTCTATTATTGCCAACAAGAATAAATTTGGGAAAGTTGGCTACGTGATGTTCTCGGGACGTTTTGCAAGAGGAAAAGAAAGGAAAAAAGAGGATGATGTGGATATTTTAATCGTAGGCGAAATCGTTCTTCCGGAACTTGCAGCAATTATAAGGAGCGAGGAATCAAAAAGGGATAGAGAGATAAATTATACAGTAATGAGCAAAGAAGAATTTGATTTTAGAAAAAAAAGGAGAGACCCGTTCTTGTTAGGGATCCTTTCCGGGAGTCGTACAATGATAATCGGGGATGAGGAGGAATTGGTTGGTTAAAAATGAGTTCACTTACGAGAAAGGTTGTCCTGATTTGTATTCTTTTTCTTATCTCCCTTTATATTTCTCTTCCTAACGAAATTCCGATTAAGTTTCACTCCAATTTTTTTAATTTCGAGAGAACCTTTAAGAGGGCCGGTTTAAATGTAAATTTAGGAAAGTTGGAGCTCAAGAGAAGCTTCAATCTTATTTTGGGCCTTGACCTTGCCGGTGGAAGTCATTTGGTTTTTGAAGCAGATACCTCAAAAATAGATAAAGAAAAGAGAAAAACAGCAATTGAAGCAGTCAAAGATGTTATTGAAAAAAGAGTTAATTTGTTTGGGGTTTCAGAACCAAATATACAAACCTCATCATTTGAAGGCAAAGAGAGAGTAATAATTGAATTGCCCGGAATAAAAGATTCAAAGACTGCCACAAATCTAATCGGAAAAACGGCACAACTTATTTTTGCTCAAGTTTTCGAAGCAAGTCCGTCAGCGAAGCTCTCATTTACCGATTTAACAGGGTCAGACTTAAAAGAGGCAAATGTAGTTTTTGACGGAAATACAGGAAAACCCGCTGTTTCGATTGTATTTACCAAAGAAGGCTCCGATAAATTCGCAAAAATAACTGAAAAAAGTATTGGTAAGCCTTTGGCAATAATTCTTGATAGCCAAGTAATTTCTGCACCAACCGTTCAAGAAAAAATAACAGGAGGATCTGCACAAATCACTGGAAATTTTTCCACGGAGGAAGCTAAAAAACTTTCTATTCTTCTAAATGCAGGAGCGCTTCCTGTTCCCATTAAGTTAGTTGAGGAAAGAACTGTCGGAGCAACATTAGGTGCCGAATCCGTTAATCTGAGTATCAAAGCAGGACTGGTTGGACTTAGTATGGTTCTTGTTTTTATGATCTTGGCTTACGGAAAATTAGGAATTGTTGCGGACGTGGGACTGATCTTCTTTGGTGTTATCACATTGGCTCTATATAAATTAATTCCGGTCGTTCTTACTTTGCCGGGAATTGCGGGTTTTTTACTTTCAGTTGGAATGGCGGTAGATTCCAATATTCTTATTTTTGAGAGATTCAAAGAAGAAAAAGTGAAAAGACCGATATTTGATGCTTTGGAGGTTTCTTTTGGGCGTGCCTGGGACTCGATAAGGGATGCTAATATCGCAACTTTAGTAACAGCGTTTATTTTGGCAAATCCTTTTGATTGGTCATTTTTGCACACGTCAGGCCCGGTCAGAGGTTTTGCAATAACCCTGGCTCTCGGAATTGGAATAAGTTTATTTACGGGGATTGTTGTTTCAAGAAATTTACTGAGACTGTTTGTTAGAGAGGAAGGAGTCAGAAAATGATAGATTGGATGAAATATCGTTTTTTATATTTCGGAATATCGGCGCTTGTCGTCGGAGCCGGAGTTTTCAGTTTAATTAGATGGGGTTTGGTTTTTGGAATTGATTTTAAAGGAGGAACTTTGCTTGAGTATAAAGTTACAAGGGATATTTCGGAGAAAGCGCTGTCCAACAAAATCAGTAAACAAGAAATAACTGTTAGTTCGATACAAAAAACCGGTGATAAAACTTATCTTTTAAAACTTGGGCCAATTGACCAAAATCAGAAAGCTGAAGTCGAAAAAATTTTGACAGAGGAGTTGGGAACTAAACCCGACGAGTTAAGGTTTGAAACGGTGGGACCGACAATTGGACCCGAACTTGTAAAAAAGACAATTTTTGCTCTATCGATTTCTTCGATAACAATACTTCTTTGGGTGGCATACCAGTTTAGAAGTATTAAATTCGGAGCTTCTGCTATTTTAGCCATGTTTCACGACACTCTTGTTGTAATAGGTATGTATTCTATCTTTGGACATTTTTGGCATGTAGAAGCAGATTTTCTTTTTGTTACAGCACTTCTTACGATTCTTTCTTTCTCGGTACACGATACGATTGTTGTTTACGATCGCATGCGCGAGTCTCAAAAGAAGTTTGGAGGGAATTTATACGATCTTGCTAATCAAGCTACAACCGAAACAATGGTCAGATCTCTAAATAATTCTTTTACGATCTTGTTTATGTTAATTGCTTTAATGATTCTTGGCGGTTCTACTATAAGATGGTTTGCTGCAACTTTATTTGTAGGAACTGTTTCGGGAACTTATTCTTCTCCATTTGTCGCGGTTCCGATTCTTGTGACTTGGGATGAAATAGAGAAAAAATTGAAGAGAAGATTGACTTAATTAATATGATAGTATTGAAGTGAAAAAAGTTCAGAAATTTCTTTTTTTAGGAGCGCTTTTAATTATTGTCGGAGTTAGTTCTTTTGTCTGGGGAGAAAATCACCAGAAGGCAACTTCTCAGCCTGATTCTGCTAAAGTTAAAGGCGAGTCTATCGAAGAATTTGTGGTTAAAAGGATTGTTGACGGAGATACGATCGTTTTAGATAATGGCGAGGTTATCAGATATATCGGAATTGATACTCCGGAGATTACCAAAAACCCCGATTGTTATGCAGTTGAATCTTCAAACAAAAACCAGGAGTTAGTACAAGGTAAAAAAGTAAGACTGGAAAAGGATGTTTCGGATAGAGACAGATACCATCGATTGCTTCGATTTGTTTATATCGGAGACACATTCGTTAATGATTCTCTGGTACGGCAGGGATTTGCGAAGGTCTACACTTATCCGCCGGACGTTAAATACAAAGATCAATTTCTTGCATCAGAAAAATACGCAAGAGAAAACAATCTGGGTTTATGGTCGAAATGTAACAACACTACACCACTACGTAGTGGTGTAGTGAATCCGACACCAGGGAGCAATGGGAATGGAATAGTAGAGCAATCGAATATAAATTGTTCAAATAATACTTATAACTGCGGCGATTTCAAAACTCAGGCTGAAGCACAAAATGTTTTTGATTATTGCATGAAGTCTGTAGGCTACGATATCCACAAACTCGATCGTGATGGAGATGGAAAGGTCTGCGAAACCCTTCCATAAAGAAAAACCCGCTAGGTGCGAAGCTAATCCACCTGTCGGGTGGACTTTCTTTCTTTTCTCTTTCTTTATTGCTTTCAACTCTTGACTTGCAGAGAGAGAGTTAAATAGGTTTAATGGCAGACAAGTTTTATGATGAATTTGGGCGAATAGCAGATAAAGATGTGGCCCACGAGGTTGCAAATCTGGAAAAACCGGCAAGAGATCGGGAGTTGGAATTAAAACGGCAGGTAGGGGTGGGGTTAACTAAAGAACAAGAAGGGAATGTTGCTTTAATGGCTGACTTGAAGGCAAAATACCCTGATGCATTTATTGGGCATGTTGACGATAAAGGAAGGGAAGTTTTGGTGCTAAAACTTAGAATTCCACTCCCTCCTCCAGAGGAACAGGAGAGAGATATTGTAGGAGGAAGAGTTTTTGTTTTTACTCAAAATGGAGCTTTTGGGATTCAGGAAAGGACAGAGGGAAGATATTGGACTGTGTGGAGTGATTTGGACCTGAACAAAATTACAGATATCGCTAGTGGTCCTCCTGTTTCTTGGCTTGGTGACGTGATGATGGTGCCCGTCCATCCGGTTTTTGGCAAAGATCAGAAACTTACCACCCAAATGCTGGCTTACGTAAAGAGTTTTTCTTTGGCGGAATTGATAAGCGACAGGGTGGCAAAGCCGCTGTCGAAAATATTGGCCACTGCGGATGAGTCAGGAAGGAAACAGAGAGAAAGAGCTGCACAACGGATTCCTACAGTCCGAACTCTCCTCCAGAAGTTATAGAAATAACGGTTGCGCTTGTGAAACTCCTTCCCAAAATTATGATATATCAATATATGATAATCAGAAGAGTTTTGTCAGGTGCTTGAGTAAGGCTTCTCGTTCGTTTTCAATTTCTTTATTTACAACCCTTTCAAATAAGTCGTTTAGAACTTCGCCGACCCTTGGTCCTGGTTTAATATCTAATTCTTTCATCACATCATTGCCGTCGATTTTCAGATCGTGAACCGTAAATGGTTGCTTTTGAACTTCAACAATTCTTTTTTTAAAATCTTCCAGCCGCCAGGAGGTTTCCCTTGACCCGCTTCCTAATCTGTCGGCGATTCTTAGGGTAATCATGTCATCTATATTTTCTTTACCGACATTTCTAATAAATCTTCTGATTGCGTTATCCGTTTGCATTTCGCCCACTGTGAATTGATGCCAGCGAACGAGAGTTACAAACTTATCCTTTTCCTTTTTTGAGAACCTGAGCCGATCCGCGATATTTATGGCAATTCGAGTACTAATTACCTCGTGATTGTAAAAAGTAATGGTCCCATTCGGAAGTTTTTTATATGTAGCGGGTTTGCCGATGTCATGAATCAGTGTTGCGAACCGAACGACCCAGCTGGAATTCTGACAAGCCGCCAGACATTTCATGCTGTGATCAAAAACGTCATCGGTATGATGCGTCCCCTTCTGACTAACGCCTTTACCGGCAGTGAATTGATGAAAGAACTTGGAAATTAGAAA
>CAYISM010000005.1:23490-32910 GCA_964366085.1 uncultured Gammaproteobacteria bacterium
TTGCCGATGTCATGAATCAAAGTTGCAAAACGAACAACCGGATCTTCCAACTTGCAAAATTTAAGCGACATCAAAAGATGAACCCCTACGTCATAAATATGGTGTCTTCCGGGAGATTTCTGTTCAACTCCAAAACATTTTTCCAATTCGGGTAGAATTTGTTCCATTAATCCTACGTTTCTGAAAATCAAAATTCCATCGTAAGGGTTTGGAGAAGAAAGGATTTTAAAAAATTCATCTTTAACTCTTTCTTTAGCAATTTGATTGATTAAAGTGGCATTCTTCTTAATTGCCTCAAGAGTTTTGTTTTCGATTAAAAAACCAAGTTCAGAAGCAATTCGAACCGCCCGCATCATTCTTAGTGCATCTTCAGAAAATCTTTCATTTGGATCGCCCACCGCTTTAATCAATTTTTTAGATAAATCGTTTTTCCCGTCGAAGGGGTCTATAATTTCTGCTATTTGGGTTTTATCATTTGGATTCTGGATTTTTAAAGCAAGAGAGTTTATAGTAAAGTCTCTCCTGGAAAGGTCTTCTTCTAAATTTTTACCCCACTCAACTTTATCTGGTCTTCGTTTGTCAGAGTATCCAAATTCTTTTCTGAATGTCGTTATTTCATATGGATTTGGAGAGGAAGCCTCGGAAATTCCTACAGTTCCGAATTTATTATCGTAAAAAGAATCTGGGAAAATTTTTTGTATTTCTTCCGGAATTGCATTTGTAGTAAAATCCCAGTCGTCAACAATCTTACCCATAAAGATATCTCGTACGGCACCCCCGACTATATAAATTTCGAAGCCGGCCTTTTCAAATTTATTAACAATTTCTAGGACAAATTTCGGTAACTGGACATCCATTATGCTTCCATTATACTTCATAGAATAAGACATGAAAAATAATAATCAGAGAAAGTGGGAAATCCTTGGTATGACAGGGCAAAAGGTGAAAGTTGATGACATCGTCGGGATTCTTCTTGAGAATAGAGGAATTAAGACCCCAAAAGATAAAAAAGAGTTTTTCGAGCCGACCCAGCCGGAAAAGATAGGTCTTAAGGCACTAGGCATTAGCAAGATAGAAATTGATAAGGCGATTAAACGAATAAAAAGAGCGAGAGAAACAAAAGAAAAAGTAATAGTCTATGGAGATTATGATGCAGACGGAATTTCCGGGACAGCGATTCTCTGGGAAATTTTATATTCCTTAGGTCTAAATGTTCTTCCGTACATCCCCGAAAGGTTTTCAGAAGGATATGGTCTTAATGCCGACAGCATAAAAAACCTTAAGTTCCAAGATCCAAATCTTAAATTAATTATTACAGTAGACCACGGAATAGTTGCTCACAAAAAAATCGATGTGGCCAAAGATTTAGGAATTGACGTAATTGTTACGGATCACCATGAACTTGCAATAACCAAACCAAAGTCTTTCGCAACTATTCACACAACGAAAATCAGCGGAGCGGCAGTTGCGTGGATACTTTCGCGAGAGATCGTGAAGGAAATCCAAATTCCAAATTCCAAATTCCAAATTTCCGATTCTTTAGAACTTGTGGCAATTGGAACCATTGCGGATCAGATTCCTCTTTTGGGACCAAATAGATCATTTGTTAAGTATGGACTTGAAGCTCTCAATAAAACAAAGCGCCCTGGCATGGTAGCTTTACTTGAAGGGTCCGACCTTATTAAGGGTCCGACCCGACGACGGGTCGGACCCTATGAAGTAGGCTTTATTATTGCCCCTCGGATAAATGCGATGGGAAGACTAGAACATGCAATTCTCTCTCTAAGACTTCTTTGTACAAAAGACAAGAAAAAGGCTCAAGAATTGGCAGCGCATCTTAACAGAACAAACCTTAATCGACAGAGAATTGTGGAAGAGGTCACACTGCACGCCAGACGGCAAGTAAAGAAGGACATGAAAATCATTATTCTGGCACACGAAAGTTATCACGAAGGAGTAATAGGGCTTGCAGCAGCTGCATTAGTAGAAGAATTTTATCGACCCGCTATAGTTTTAGCTAAAAAGGCAGATGTAGCAAAGGCTTCAGCAAGAAGTATCTCCGGATTTAATATTATCGAGGCCATTAGAAAAACCGAAGAGTTTCTTATCGAGGCAGGTGGACATCCAATGGCGGCAGGTTTCTCCATAGAGACAAGAAAAATTGGAGAATTTACGAAAAGATTAAATGAGATTTCAAAACCTTTATTGACCAGCGAAATTCTTACGAAAAAATTAAAGATTGATTTGGAGCTTACCTTCGGTCAATTGAGTCAGAAGCTATTTGAAGAAATTCAATTGTTTGAACCAACCGGTTTGGGAAACCCGACTCCGGTATTTACCACGAAAGCTGTGGAAATTATAGACGCAAGAGCGATTGGAAAAGACGGCAAGCACCTTAAGTTGAAAGCAAGAAGTGACAATTTTATTTTTGACGGTATCTCGTTCGGTTTAGGAGGATATTATTCCGCCATCTCCTCCAATAAAAAATTTGATATAGTTTACTCTTTGGAAGAAAATACCTGGAATAACCATAAAAATCTGGAACTTCGGATTAGAGACATTAAGTCGGATTCATAGTAAAATGCAATAAGCATGGAAAGAACTCTCGCGAAAGATACAATTAGTAAAGTTGGAGAAAAAGTAAAACTCCAAGGTTGGGTGGCGAGTATTCGCGATCACGGAAAGATTACATTTGTTGACTTACGTGATAGAAGTGGGATAGTGCAATGTGTAGGTCAAGATCTTTCTAAAGTTACAGTTGAATCTGTGGTTGAGATTGAAGGAGAAGCGGTTAATCGTCCCGAAAGTTTGATCAATTCAAAGATAGAGACTGGAACAATCGAAATCCAGATAAAAAAGTTTTCTGTTTTAAGTCATGCGGCAGAACTTCCTATTCCAGTCGACGGTGACGGCTACGAAATTGAGGAAACTATTCGGTCAAAATACAGATACCTCGATTTGAGAAGGCCTCGCATGGCCAAAAATATTAAACTTCGTTCAAAAGTAGCCCAATTTATGAGAAATTGGCTGGTAAAAAGAGAATTTGTAGAAATAGAAACGCCGATTTTAACTAAGACCACGCCAGAGGGAGCACGAGATTTTATAGTTCCTTCTCGGTTACAACCGGGAAAGTTTTACGCTCTTCCTCAATCTCCACAACAATATAAACAGCTTTTGATGGTTGCCGGCTTTGAAAGATATTTTCAACTTGCTCGTTGTTTCAGGGATGAGGATCCGAGGAAAGACCGGGCTTACGGCGAGTTTACACAGCTTGATATTGAAATGTCATTTGTAACCCAAGAAGAAATATTATTCTTAGCAGAAACGTTATTTACCGAACTGGTCGGAAAGATTTTTCCGGAAAAACGAATTACAAAAACACCTTGGCCCCGTATCCCTCATAAAATTGCCAAAGAGAAATATGGAACCGACAAACCTGATTTGAGAGAAGACAAAAATGATTCTAATGAACTTTCCTTCGCGTGGATAATTGATTTCCCGCTTTTTGCAGAACAATCCACAGAAGATTATTTTTATGGTTCCGGTTCGGCCAAGTTTGCGCCATCTCACCATATGTTCACGGCTCCACATTCGGATGATATTCCCCTGTTAGATTCAGACCCCGGAAAGGTTCGAGGATTACAACACGATATGATTCTCAATGGATTTGAGGTAGGAGGCGGGAGTATAAGAATACACCAGCCAGAAGTTCAAAACAAAGCATTTGACCTTATTGGTTTTACCGAAGAACAAAAGAAGCAATTTGAGCATATGCTTACCGCTTTCACCTATGGAGTTCCCCCCCACGGAGGTATCGCTCCAGGCGTTGACAGATTTGTATATGTGGCATTGGGCGAACCAAGCATTAGAGAGGTGATGGCATATCCAGCTTCTGCCTCTGGACAGACTGCGGTTTTGAATGCTCCAAGCGAGGCCTCAGAGGGTCAGTTAAAAGAACTTGGAATAAAAATAATTAAAAAATGAAACTTTTTTATCTATCTCTTGTCTCTTTTGTTTTTATTGCCTCTTCTGCGCTTGTGCTGTCGGGGATTAATAACGTATCGCCAACATACAACCGGGATAGAGTGAAAGTTTTTTCTCCCCTGCCTATTTCAGCAAAAGATTCTCCCTTTCCCGTTCTTTCAGCCCAGGCAGCTTTGGCGGTGGATCTTGAATCGGGAGTTACTCTTTATGAGAAAGATCCGGACAAGGAACTTCTTCCGGCCTCAACTACAAAAATAATCACGGCTTTAGTCGTAATGGATGCTTATCCCGACGATAGGATTTTGAAGGTTGGGAAAGTAAAAGTTGACGGACAAAAAATGAACCTAGTCTATGGAGAAGAAATAAGTGTTTCCGATCTTTTGTACGGTCTTTTGGTTTACTCAGCAAATGATGCTGCGGAAGTCTTGGCACAAAGTTACCCAGGAGGCAGGAGGGAATTTGTTAAAGCAATGAACTTAAAGGCAAGAGAGCTTAATCTTGATAATTCTAACTTTTCAAATCCAGTGGGACTGGATGGAGGTGGAAACTACACAACCGCCAGAGATTTAATTAGAGCTTCAGAAGTGGCAATGAGAATTCCGAGATTTGCAAAAATAGTGGGAACCAAAGATATTACCGTTAAAAGTATTGATGGGAAAATTGCCCATAAACTAGCCAACATTAATGAACTTCTAGGAAAAGTTCCGGGAGTTCTTGGCGTAAAGACCGGTTGGACGGAAAATGCAAGAGAAAATCTCGTAACTTATATAGAAAGGGATGGACACAAGGTTACAATTGCTATTTTAGGAAGTTCGGACAGATTTAGCGAGACGAAAGAGCTAATTGATTGGATATTTTCAAATTATGAGTGGAAAGAAATAAAGTATCCTTTATAAATTGACCTAATTGTTCTAATTAATCTAATTGACCTAGAAAACTTTAGGAATTGGGATTTATTTAGAATTTAGAAATTAGAGTAATTAAAAATTTACCATTACTCTCCGTAGTAATCTGCTGTAACTGCCGGAACGTATCCGATAAATCCCCTATCTCCCTCAAAAACGAAAATTGGCTGGTAAAAGTCGGTAGGAACTCCTGCATCGTAGTAAGCAAGATAAACCCTTCTTACTGTTACGCCATTTTCATTATTAACTCCCATATTTGCAATGAAGGCTTTGCCACCTCTTAATTCTTCCCAAGCAGAATCCGGTGTTTTTATTGGATAAGTGGCAGATTGGCCTTCATCAACCGGAAAATAATGGTACTGTCCGGCCACGATTTGTTTTTGTCTATCAGAGGCTCCAGAGACCAAAAACCAGACGTTTGCAGTGTTAGGATCAGGCGTTAAACTCGGCAGCTTATCAAAATCTTTTCTAAACAGATTGATTTTTATAAGATTTGCCTCAGATAATGATAAAGCAGAAACAAGTTTACCCTGGTCGAGTTTTAGAAATTCGTGAACAGTAGATCCTGTTAGATCTTTTGGAAGAAGATCTGCCGATGATAAAAATGATCGTACTTGCGAAGCTGCAATTTCCGGGGCGGGGGGCTTTCTTTCGATAGGAGAGGAGTCGCTAGCAAGATTGTATCCAACAGAAAACGAACCGGTTATTATATTAAATTCTAAGGTGCTGGAAATGTCTTTTCCCGGAAACTGATAAACAGTTTGGGATATTTGTTTCCCATCGGGTAAAAATCCCAGCGAATTTGCTTTGAGCTTAGTAGTATCTAAAGAAAGGAGATTGGCTGATATTTTTGGCATAAAGTAGACCTTGGCTTGAGAGGCAATTTTAGGAAGACCACCTTCAGGAGTTTCTAGGAAATAGCTGATATTTGGCGGAGTCTCTTTTGTAGGAAAAGGCAGTTTTGGCAATTTACCATAAGTTACAGTCGGGGCTGGTGGAGGTTTAGGGTAAAAGTGTCTATAAACTTTAATTCCGGTGTCGAGCCCGATTTTTCCTAGGATTAAAAATATAATTCCGTAAGCCCCTAACCGAATCGCTTTTCTGGCAATTATCGAGACTTGGGTCAGAGAAGTCATGCTTTGAGTATATCTTCTCGCAATGGTAGAATTCAATCATGGTTCGACAAGCTCACCATAAGTTGGTCCGTGTTCGAATTGCGCCTTCCCCAACAGGGTTTGCCCATGTCGGGACGGCCTACACGGCTATTTTTAACTATGCGTTTGCCAGGAAAAATTCCGGTACGTTCATTGTCCGCTTGGAAGACACGGACCAAAAAAGAAATGTTAAGGGTGCTGATACTGCTATTGTTGAAGGGCTGTCTTGGCTGGGACTCACTTGGGACGAGGGTTTTGACAAAGGGGGCCCATTTGCTCCTTACAAACAGTCTGAAAGGCTTGAGATCTACCGCGAAAGAGCAAAAGATCTAATAAAATCCGGACTTGCTTATGAAGAAGAGGGCGCGATTAGATTCAAAAATCCGGGAGAGGACATTGGATGGGAGGATCTAATTAGAAGTAAAATTTCGTTTCCCGGTGGAGAAGTCACCGACTTTGTGATATTAAAATCCGACGGGTTCCCAACATACAATTTTGGAGTGGTGATAGATGATATTTTAATGCAAATAACCCATGTGATTCGTGGAGAAGAGCATATATCAAACACGCCTAGACAAATCGCTCTTTACAAAGCCTTTGGAGTAGATCCCCCAGTTTTTGCTCATCATCCGACGTTAAGAAATGCGGAAAGAAAAAAACTTTCCAAGAGAAGAGATCCGGTAGATTTAAGAATTTTCAAAGAAAAAGGATACTTACCTGAAGCATTGGTTAACTTTTTATGTCTTTTGGGCTGGTCGCACCCGGAAGAGAAGGAAATTTTTGACCTTGAAGAATTTGTTAACCTTTTCGACTTTTCTAGGGTAAAGCCTGCTGGACCGATTTTCGATACGGCCAAACTTGACTGGATTAATGGCGAATACATTCGTAAACTTTCCATCGAAAGTTTGAATTCAAAATTCAAAATTCAAAATTCAAAATTCGCTGGATTTGGAGAAGAGAAACAACTGGCTATTACAGAACTCGTTCGAGAAAGAATTAAAAAGATTTCCGATTTCGACTCTTTTGCTGGATTCTTCTTTGAAGAACCGAAAGTAGACAAGAAACTTTTTGGCAAGAACTACAGAGAGCATTTATTTGCAGCGATTGAGGCGATAGAGCAGGATAAACCTCTCGATAGCGTGCCCAAAGTAAAAGGATATAAAGTCGGGGACTTTTTCATGGATTTACGAATTGCAATAACCGGTTCAAAATTTACTCCCCCTATTAACGAATCGATTGTAATTTTAGGTAAAGAGGAAACTCTAAAAAGACTTAAAGGTATATGAGTGGAAAACTGCCAACACAAACATATCAAGATATTCTACCCGATAAAATTGATTTTGAGTTCTTACGGAACAAACTAAAGCTTAAAAATTTAGAAACAAAAACAAATTTCTCCAAAAAGTTTCCACACGTCGATAAGTTTTTTAAAGAAAAGGGACTTAGTTTGGATAAACTTCGAGAACATTCGGCAAAATTGATAGGAGCAGGGGCTCTAACCGGTTCACTTCTTTTTGCCTCCGGCTTAGTTGAGAAAATTTTACCCTCACCCCAAGAAATAATAGAAAAAATTACGGAGCAGGGAGAGATTGGGCCTCTAACTGTTCCTCAAAGAAATCTGCTTGATAATTTAAAGAATATTTTGCCGGAAAATGTAAGACCCTTAAATCGCGACGAAGAAAAGAAACTGGAAAGAGTGTTTGAAGATGTGATTGGAATTAAAGCAAAAGGAACCCTTGAAGGGGAACACTTAAATACTACGTACGGGTTTATCGGCGCCGAGCAACATTTAAGGCGTTTTTCGGGAGATACTTTAGCCTTACATGGTGGTGGATCAATACTAAAAGAAGGTATGGCTCCCGGTCTTGGAGCTTGGGGATATTTTGCCCCAAGTAGGGAGAAACTCACACCGGATTTGGAAGAAACCGAAAAGTGGTATGCAGTTGTACAAACTCTTTATTTGCCTGATTGGAATAAACGATTTGCATATTTGAGGGATTGGTACAAATATAGAAAAGTTTTACTCGTGAATACGAGCAACGGAAATGCCGTAGTTGCAGGAATTGCAGACTCGGGCCCTGCAGCTTGGACGGGAAAACATTATGGCGGAAGCCCCGAAGTTATGGAGTATTTAGGAGGACCCGGATACAAAAAAGGACCGGTTGTTTTGTTTTTTGTAGACGATCCTGAAAATAAAGTCGCCTTGGGGCCGGTGGATTATAATAAGCAAAGCTTGCTGCTTCGCAGTAAAATAAACCTGCCGGAAATAGCTCTAAAGAAAATCTAAATATGAGTAGAATCTTTTACGATCATCTTTTAATCTTTGAAGAAGTTGAAAAAAATATAAACTCAATGGAAATTTCCAAAGAGGAAAGGGATGAACTTTGGAATTTGGTCGACGAAATGGTGCACCACCGGGCTTTTGGACTTATATTAGAGAGGCTTCCAAAGGATAATCATAAAGAATTCCTGGAAAAATTTCATAAAGCCCCATATAGCCAAAATCTTATGGAATATTTAAAAACAAAAGTCGGAGAAAATGTTGAGGAGCTTTTAAAACAGGAACTTGGCAACTTAGCTTACGAAATTCTTTCCGAAATTCAATCTTCTTACACTAAAAAAACAAAATAATCCTTCAACTTTTAAAGGCAGTGAACTCGTCACCTATCGAAAGCCCCGTACCGTACGGTATACGGGGCAGGTGTAGTTTATAAAGTGGTTTCAAAACAACTTTATATAACTTGCCGTCAGGCCTCAAAACGAGCATGAAAGGCGAGTTTTGAAACGAGTTCTATTTCTTTTTACCCACAGCCATCCAAAGCATATAAAGTCCACCCAAACCGATTAATATATAAGCAAATTGGGAGAGTGTTCCTACTCCGAAAACTGTTTGGACAAGATTAAGATTTGCAATTCCGACCAAACCCCAATTTATAGCACCAACAACAACCAAAACCCATGCAACCCAGTCAATTGTTCCCATTTTCATAATTATCACCTCCCCCTGTTGGATAGCGCTTTGCGCACCCAACGGAGCCCCGTGAGATGTCTTGATTATCTCATCGGGACCTTTTATCTATGATTCAGTATTTACTTATTTGAAGGTTGATGTCAAGTCCTTGAGGCTAATGTATAATTTGGGTAATGGACAGAAACTTTGGTGGAGTTATTTGGACGAACCATGCCATACAAAGGCTTTCCGAACGGGGAATTAAACAAGGGGATGCTTGGGCAACTTGGAGAAGTCCGGAACAAAGCCGTTATGCGGCCTCCCAAGGAGCTTGGATTTATTATCGAACCTACCTTTTAACAAGTGGTTATCAAAGAATTGAAGTTGTAGCAAAGCAAAATGAAAAAAAAGAATGGATAATTCTTTC
>CAYISM010000006.1:0-24387 GCA_964366085.1 uncultured Gammaproteobacteria bacterium
ACGTGTGCTCTTCCGATCTGATAATTTTGGTTATCCCACCGTCAAGACCTATTCTCCATTTGCACTCGCCACATCGGGTATTAACCAAAACTACCCCAAACCCGCTTTGCATCCTTTTTATATCCATCAATGGATATCGGGAAGATCTAAGAGCTCCCAATATTTCCGACTTTCCCGGATCCAGAATTTTCAACCCCGCTTTTTTATATTTCTTCTCCATTTCCTCCCACTCCTTTCTTAACCATAAAAGTTTCTCCCCCCTGTCGGATGAAGTAAGATCAATTGGATGGGGGGCCTTTCTTCTTTTAACTAGCCTACCTTCCCAAAGTAAATATTCCTTAGATAAACCCGTAAGTATCTTAACTTCAACAAGCCCCAGTTTCTTAAATATATCCTCTCTTTCTTTAATCCGCTCGATACTAAGTTTCCCTTCGGCTTTTTCAAGAACATAAACAGGACTTTGCATTTTGAGCTTCGGGGTTACAATCTTTAGCATATTTACCCCGTCTGGATAATCACTTTCGTTGTTTCCGACTACAAGTAAAAATCCTGAATATCTTGTGTTTGAACTTTCGATATCCAAAATCTTTAAATCTTTTACAACTTGAAAATTATCAGGGTTTGCAACACAAAAAAACCCGCCCAAACTATAATCTAGATAAAGAATAAGGCCTTTAGGTCTTCTAATCCAAAGTTTTCTTTGCTCAATTTGCAAGGCTAGCGTTTTTCCATAAACGAAATCGACCAAGGAGGGAAGCACAAAAAATTCATCTGCCCTTCCAGTAAGAGTGAAGGCGAGCTGCGGATTGCCTTCTTTTGTCATAGATTCCTGGAATTATATACGGCATACCATTTTTCCCCAAATCTGCTAAAATATGGTTGGTGATTCTTATGAATAATCTTTTTAATATTCGAAGGGAGGCGATAACCTATGTTCATAGTCAAAAAGAAAAAGGGAGAGTCCGACGATCGGCTTATTGCTCGCTTCAAGAAGAAAACCTTAAGCGAGGGAATTTTATTGGAAGTTCGTGAACGGGAGCATTACAAAAAACCCGCCGAGAAAAGAAAAGAGAAAAAATATCGCATCAAATTCCTAAGGATGCTCGAGAAGAAACGAAACTTCTAAGTCTCGCCGTCATTTGCTTAGAGTCTTTTGATACCGCTCTCGGTATTTTGGAGGATAATGGTCAAAAAGTTCAGAGGCAGCGGGCTGCAAATAATTAAGTTCGTATTCTGTGTCCGTCAAACTTCCCACTGCCAATGCTGTTTTAATGGCGGGTAAACTTTTCAACACAATATCAGCAAGTGCCGTGTGATTCTTGCCCGCAAGATAATATTGAAAACATGCTTCTCTTAAAGACATCTGGACTTTTTTTTCAAAAACGATCCAGTAAGTGTCCTGATCTACACCAAAGACTCCATTTCTCTCAAAAACAGGCTTAAGTCCTACAATAACCGTTTCGAGAGCTCCGGAGGGTATTCTATGTCTCCTTCTCTCGACTTTCTTTGCTCTCTCTACATCCCTATTTCTTTCAGCTCTCATTTCACCCGATTATACACTTTTCTTGTATCTTTAATTTAATTTTGCTACAATTCGTGGATAGTGAGATCAGTAATTAACTATTTAGGTGAAGTTAGATCTGAACTCTCCAAAGTAGTCTGGCCAAAAAGGCAAGAAGTAATAAAATTAACTCTTCTTGTATTTGCGACATCGGCCATAGTAGCTATTTATGTGGGAGGATTGGATTTTCTCTTTACGAAACTGCTTTCACTTTTCTTAACAAAATAAAATGGATCAAAATCAAACTGTTACCGAACGTGGGGTTGGCAGGAAAAAAATTCCCGGGCACATCATTATCGGAGAGTCCGATGATCCAAAAACCCATTGGTTTGTGGTTCATACCTCAAGCGGTCACGAAGCCCGCGTTGCCGAAACTCTAAGACAAAGAATTGAAACAATGGGATTAAAAGAAAGAGTCTTTGAACTTCTTATTCCTACCCAAGACAGAGTTATAATTCGCGGCGGTAAAAAGGCAACAGTTAAAGAAAAAATATTTCCCGGATACATGCTTATAAGAATGATTCTCGATGATCCGACCTGGTTGGCGGTTCGTACAACTCCCGGAATCACAGGATTCGTTGGCACGGGGGAAAAACCGACTTCCCTTTCAGAGGCTGAAGTTACCAATATTCAAAAGTTTATTTCGGCTCCGGCTCCGAGATTCAAAACCAAATTTTCAACAGGCGAGGCTGTTAAAATTACAGACGGACCTTTCGCGGATTTTCTTGGTACAATCCACGAAATAGATGAAGAAAAAGGGAAGGTAAAAGTTTTAGTTTCAATCTTTGGCCGAGAAACCCCCGTAGAACTTGATCTTCTTCAGATAGCCAAAGTCTAAGCTTATTTACTTTTGTATATTTTTTGAGTAAAATACTTTTACCTCGCCCAAGCTTAGCTTGGAAGAGGGAGATACGTGCCCGCCAGGGCATCGCCGGAAAAACGGCTAGGGTATCGAGTTAAGTCTTTGTTACTTCATACCTTACCTTCTGGCGGGAATTTCTAATAACTAATTTCTAATTTTCAAAATGGCAAAAAAAGTAAAAATAGTCATCAAAATAAATTTGAAGGCGGGAGAGGCGACTCCTGCACCTCCCATTGGAACAGCTTTAGGTCCCCACGGAATTGCCATTATGGATTTTGTTAAGGCTTATAACGACAAAACCAAGGAGATGAAAGGTGAAGTTGTTCCGGCGGTTATTACTATTTATGAAGATCGTTCTTTTGTCTTTGAAATTAAAAAAGCACCCGTTTCGGCAATGATTAAAAAAGAGCTTGGGATAGAAAAGGGATCAGGTACGGCCGGACGTGAAACCATAGCCACACTAACGAAAGACCAAGTTGAAAAAATTGCCAAGGACAAAATGGTTGACTTAAATACCGAAAATCTTGAAGCTGCGAAGAAAATCATTGAAGGAACGGCCAGAAGTATGGGAGTAAAAATAGAAGAGTAGCATGTAGCTGGTAGCTAGTAGTGTGCAATTTCAGAATCCAAGCTACAAACTACTAGCTGCAAACTACAAATCAAAATGGGGAAAACTAAAACAGCATTTATCGGCTCCTCTTTCGCTGAAGCTACGGAGGACAAGGAAACAAATAAATTTAAGAAGCACAAAGCCGAGAAAAAATCGGATAAGGTTCATATTGCCGGACTCAAGGGTGGCCAAAGAATAAAAATTGTTGGGGCCGAAATTTCTACTGAGGATACTAAGATACTAAGTGAAGAAGATACTAAGAGTGAGACAAAAAAAGTAGAAAAAACTCCAAAAGCTCGAGGCAAAAAATATCAAGAAGCCAAATCTAAAACAGATAGAAATAAGCTGTATTCTCAAAAAGAGGCCGTAAAGCTTGTCAAACAAACTTCGTATTCAAAATTCGACGGGTCAATCGAGCTTCATATGGTTGTAAAAAAGGTTGGAATCTCGGCTAATGTTACTCTTCCCAATTCGGCGGGCCGTGTTAAAAAGATCGAAGTTGCAACCGATGAAACGATTAAAAAATTACAAGCGGGGAAAATTGATTTTGATGTATTACTAGCAACCGCCGAAATGATGCCAAAATTGATCCCCTTTGCTAAAGTTCTAGGACCAAAGGGACTTATGCCAAATCCAAAGAACGGAACACTTATCAAAAGCGAAAAAGAAGCAGAGAAGTTTTCAGTTAACACTCTTACTCTAAGAACTGAAAAGGAAGCTCCCCTAATTCATGTTGTTGTTGGAAAGGTAAGCCAAAAAGACGAAGAGGTAATTGAAAATCTGGAAGCGGTTCTTAAGGTCCTTGGAGGAAGTAAACAAATAGTTAAAGCCTATCTCAAAGCAACAATGGGCCCGTCTGTTAAGTTAACTATTGGCTCATATGGGAATGAATGAGGCCCCGCAGGAATTATCGCAAGACGATTTATTAAAAGGAATATCTCGAAGAATGGGCGAGAGAATTAGAATTGCGAACGTGGAAGAAAAACTTGTGATAATCGATGAAACGGTCAAAGAAATGGTAGAAATCGGAGTAATGGACGAGGAAGAGTCATTTCTTCTTATAATTGGAGGCCGGAAAAATCCAAAGAGTCCAATCGCCAGCCGTTCGCGGGCTACAGCGGCGGAACTATTAATGTCACTTCTGGTCTCACTCTCGAGCGGCGAGGGAGCAAAATATCTTATGCAAAGATATAAGCTTTCCAAAGCTTATGCCTCCGAAATATTTAACAGTCTTAAAAACCGTTTTGGCAAACCTGAAGTTAGCTAAGAAATATCTAGGCTTTCTTCTCGCCTTCCGTGACGGCGGACAGGATAGAATCTGCAGGGTTAGCTTCAACCACAGGTCGTGTTAATGGTATTTGTCGCTCTACAGCAGCGACCACTTCCTCCATAAGCCCTTTATCACGAAAATCTTCCTCTTTCGGTTCCCTGCCAAGCCGAGCGGTCATTTCTTGTATTATTGTCTTGGTTGCAAAAGCCATCTGAAATAAAGATATCATTTTCCTATTGATAAATTCAAGAATTTTTAATATACTTCTCTTGTCCTAAGACAGTATGCCCTTCGGCAAGCTCAGGGTAAACTGGGTCTGGTCGAAGTATAAGCCATACCAAGGAGCTTTGCGCGAAAGTGCAAAAGTTACAAAGTTAACTAAGTTAATAAGTTAATTAAGTAGCACTCCTTGAGGAGTGTTTTTTTTAGTTTATACCCAAAATACTTTGATTTGCAATCATGAGTAGCATTTTGGGGGATCAAAATCACTTAACGAGAATTGCAAATTCGAGTAAGTGGAGTTTATAAAGATGAAAAAATCTGAAAAACCAATATTTGTCGAAAATCTTGCGGCTGAACTAAAATCGGCAAAGAGCGTTGTGCTTATTAACTACTCCGGTCTTTCTGTCAAAAAACAACAGGATCTTAAAAAAAGACTTAAAGAAGTAGGAGCAAAAATGCTAGTAGTTAAAAATACTCTTCTTAGGCGCGCGGGAGGGGCCGCAAAAGTTGATTCTCAAGTTTTGACTGACGAGGTTCTGCAAGGCCAAACTGCTTTGGTTGTAGCAACTGACGATCCGATCGCTCCCCTGCAAGTTTTAGGGAAATTTTTGCAGGAATTCGACAGTGAAGCTGGTCACTCTGTTCCTAAATTTAAGGTAGGAGTAGTTGAAGGATCCTTCCGGGACGCAACAGATTTGGCCAAACTTTCAATTCTCCCTGGACGTGATGCGCTTTTGGGGCAACTTCTTGGAACACTGATAGCACCAAGTTGTGAACTTGTAGGTACGTTAAAGGGAAACATACAAAAACTGGTTTATATATTAAATACTAAGGCTGGAGGTGATAAATAATGGCAGAAGAAAAATTGAACAAAGAGAAATCCGCCTCTGGCGGAAAGACAAATAAAAAAGTTGACGAATTAGTAGAGGAAGTTTCCAAACTTTCAGTCCTGGATCTTTCTGAACTGGTTAGTGCACTTCAAGAAAAACTTGGAGTTTCCCCACAAGCTGTTGCAGTTGCACCAGTAGCAGGGCAAGCAGCTGTGCCTTCCGAAGGTGGAGCACAAGCCGCAGGCGAGTCCGCCTCAGGCGGAACTCAAACCGTTATCATGACAAATGCAGGTGCAAACAAAATCGGAGTCATCAAAGCACTTCGCGAGATTAATCAAAACTTAACTCTTATGGATGCAAAAGGTATGACCGAAGCCGTCCCGGCGGAAATATTAAAAGACGCAAAAGCCGAAGACGTTAAAAGTGCCGCTGACAAGCTTAAAGCCGCTGGCGCAACAATCGAACTCAAGTGAGATCGTGAAGTTTCTCAACAATCGCAGTTTGAGGAGTGAACGAAGTAGCCGAAAACTAAGGTTTGTAGGAGACAACGGTAGAGTTTAAATAATGGAGTAGAGAGACAGAACTGACTCTTCTACACTTATACACTTACACTTTAGCACACTAGTGTGCTAAAGTGGTACGAGCTCAAACAATCTCAAGATTGCTTTCTCGTTTTTTTGTCCAAATAGTATGCGCCAACCTCTTTTCTCAACAATTTATCCGATCTTCTTTTTTCTTCCATCCTACCCATTAGTTTCTCTACTTTCCTTCCCTGCGATTTTGCTAAGGTATACCGAGCAGTCGCAAAAATAAGTTCAGGTAAATGGAATTCAATAGGACCTCTCGGAATTTTGCTTGGCTTCTCCCACCTTAAAGGAAGTTTCCCTACTACTTTCTTAAACCCTTCCCCACCCCTGCTTAGCCACTGACTTACCTTTGTTATTGTCGCAGTACTTGCGTGGGTCTGTTCAGAAATTTCTTTATAAGTTAAGCTCGCTAAAAGAAGCTTTGCAATCCTTAAACGAACCGAAAGGTTCATTATTTCACTGGCAGTTAGAAGGTCCTGGATAAAAAGGGCTGATTCGGAAGGACTCTTTATAATTGAAAATGAGTTAATTAAATCAAGAAACAGCTCAACCTTCTTGTCCTTTGAAAGCTTCTCAGACCGTTTTAATCTTGCATAATAAGTTCTTGCCACACTTCACTTTAACACACTAGTGCGGTGAAGTGTCAAGTGGAGTATTATTATTTGTCCTCTTTATTAATTACTAATGTTTTTCTCGAGAAAATCGGCAAATGCGTAAAGTTCCGGTGAAAAATCGGAATCATAATCTATGCCAGGTCCGCGATTTACCTCAACGATCCAAACCTTTCGGCTCCCCTTCTCAACGCAAATATCCACTCCCGCAATTTCAAGATCGAGTGCCCGGGCACTGTCGATTGCAATTTTATTAAGACTTGGCATTAAAGCGGAGTCAATAAATTTAATATTGTCTTTCTTATTAAGGTCTTGAACTTTTCTTTTTGCGTAGCTTCTTCTAACTTTTGTGTGAGTCACGCTAACACGATTCCCTAAAACTACCAATCTATACTCGCTTTCTATATCAACAAACTTCTGAAATAAATAGGATGCCTGTTTTCCTGTATGTTTTAATTCCGGCAGCTTTTTAAAATCGTTTAAATCGCTGATTACATAAACCCCCTCAAGTCTTTGGGAGGTAAGCTCTTTGGCAATAATGGGGAAACCCATCCTCAATGTAAAATCATCTATTTTCTTTTTATTTTCGAGATTAGTAAAAAGAGATGGAATAACGGGAAAACCTTTTGATGCGAGACTGGCAAGCGATGTCAGTTTGTCGCCCATAACAGAAGCTTTTCCCCAAACCGTATCAATGTATTTTATTTTCAGAAAATTAAGCGCAAGAGCTAAAGTTTTAGCTCGCGCCATATATCCCCCGGTACTTCTAAAATAAACTAAATCAAAATTCCTGATATCGTAATCCCCTACAAAAACCTCAAGGCTGTCCTCCCTTAATTCAATTGAAACTTCGGAAAGTGTTTCCAAAAAAATCTCCGCCTTACTTTCAAAATACTTTTTAAGATAGGTAATAAACTTTTCTTTATTTTCATTCCTATGAGACGCCAGAATTAATATTTTTTTCATTCTTCGGCTAGCTTGTGTTTCTAACACGAAACATAAATATAGTAAAGTCTTTGGGATGGTAGTGATGTCTTAGGATTACCCGTCTTGTAAGACTCATGCAGTCTTTTAATATCTCCAAGGAATCTGCATACCAAATATTAGAATCATTTTTATTTTCCGGCTGAGGATATCCTCCCAGCATATTAAACGCCAATATTTTGTTTGTATGCTTAAACATTACCCTTATCGCTTTTTTTCTATACTCCAAATTATTCCCAACATTTGAATTAAGAGTTCCGCTTGCAATTACCACGTCAAACATTTTATCTATCGGCTTTTTAAAATAATCACCCTCAATAAATTTTAATTTTGGATAAAGCTTTCTGGCATCAGTTATAAACTCGGGTACAATATCAATTCCTGTATAATTTACCCCTTTATATCTTTTACTTAAAAATTTACCCATCTCCCCGAATCCGCACCCAACGTCAAGAACCGATTCACCGTCAAAATCAATCTCAGCCCAAATCTGTCTAAACCTTTGGTGAGATGCCCCTAATTTTTTCCAACACAAAGAACGCGGATCAAGCCCAAATTTTTTATATCTTTCTTGATATTCTTTTTTAATCTGATTGCTCATAATTGTGATAAGTATTTAAGAATTTCTTTCTCTACATTTATTTGACAGTACTTGGAAAGAAGCTTCCAAGAAGGAGCAGCATTTACTTCAATAACAAACGGTTTTTTACTAACTTCATCAACCAAAATATCTACCCCAGCAATATCAAGACCCACCGCGTCAATTGCGCGAAGAGCCATATCATCTATATTTTTCCCCCCATTAAACTTATTTATCTTTTTTTCATCCTCTTGGGGTTTATAGCCGGAAACTCTTTTTCGCCACTTGGTTAACTGAGAAATCGAACCAATTATTTTTCCGCCGACGATTAATACCCTGACTCTTTTAGTGCAGTTTATAAACTCTTGTGCTAAAAATCCCTTCCCATTTTTTTCTTCCTCTTTAAGCGTTTTGATTAAATCCATTAACTCTTTTTTTGTTCTAGGACTCCAAACCTCTCTACCTTTTTTACCCGATGTACTTTTAATTACAAATGGAAATCCCAATAGATTTTTACCAGATTTTTTAATATAGGCAATTTTTCCAAAAATAGTCTTCGGAATAGAAACGTTAGCGCCGGCAAGCTTTTTTATTTCAATCGCTTTACTCAAACTAACCGGCAAAAGATGGGATTTTTCATATATTCTGTCGACTAATTTTACTCGTCTTTCAAGAGCGTAATTTGCAATAAGTGATGCCCTTTCCAAACTTTTACCCACCAACCTAAAGTATATTAGGTCAAAATCTGCTATATCTTTCCCATTTATATAAAGGTTATTTTTATCTGAAAAATATTCCAGGTCTTCAAAGGACGCTGTTATAACCGCCAAATCCAGACTTTTTGCAGCAAACTCAAAAGGTCTAAGTTTTTTTTTCGAACCGCTTGTTAGAACAAGAATATTTTTTACCATTTTGCTTCTCTAAGATTATCTTTTTCTATCTCAGGACTTATCAAAAATCCGGCAAGGTCTGTCCTTCCAAGTAGTACTTGATATCTCAAAATACTTCTATCGGAAACCGTCATCTCTGTTCGAATTTTTCTTCCAGCCAGCCATACAGTAACCCTAATAACGGCCCTTTTCTCTTGTCCTAAAGAACTAAGTTTGTTTTTGTACCAAAGTATTTTCTCTTTACCCAAAAGGCCCAACTCTTTGGAAAATTTTCTGTCAATTGCGCTACTCCAGGCTCCTGTATCGATCTTCGCAAGAACTGAAACCTTTTTCCCTTCCGCCGACAACACTCTAATTTCCTCAACAGCTTTTATTGTCTTAATTCCTTCCTCCGCTTTAACTCTGTCAACAAATCTTCCCGCAAACAAGGCTTTGGCGATTTTTACTCCATGTTCGGCGTCCCGAACTTCCAAGTCTTCGACTCTTTCTAGCCTTTTTTTAAGTCCCTCGCCATTTGCCGATTGGATCTGAAGCCCGGGTTGAGCGTTAAGTTCCAAAACCTGAGGTCCTTTGTCTGGATGAAAAACGATATCGACTCCAACATAACCGAGCCCTGAGATGATTTGTGCCGCAACCGCGGTTTCTAATACGCTTGTCCAACTGGGTATTTTTATACCATGAAGTTTTCGATTTGTGTCGGGTTTTCGACGAATATACTCACCGTGCCAAATAGCTTTTGTTGTTATTCCTGTTGCGATATCAATTCCCACACCTATGGCTCCCTGATGAAGATTGGCACGTCCTCCGCTCTCTTTCGTGGGAAGCCTTAGCATTGCCATTACCGGAACTTTATTAAAAACTATAACTCTAATATCAGGAGTTCCGCGATAAGCATATTTTCTGAAAGCTTTGTGGCGGCCGACATATTCTTGTACAAAGGCAACGTCCGGAACGTTTCCGATAGAATATGCTCCCTCTAAAATATCAAGAATGTGAAGTTTTAAGTCATCGACTGTAACTTTTTCTCTTTGTGTGGTAATCCACACATTCTCTTTCTTTGTAATTTTGTCGCTTTGTAACTTAGTAACTTCTAATTTCTTCTTAAGAACAATAATCCCTTCCCCTCCCAAACCCCTGGAGGGCTTGAGTGCAAATGAAGAAGGGAGAGAATTAAAATCAAAAGCTAAAATATCGGAAGAATTCTTAAATTTTTTATAAATTTCAGGATGAGCAATTCCCGCCTTTGCTAAAACCCTTGCTGTTTGAAGTTTTGAGTCAGCAACACGCTTACCCTCTTGGGTGTTATAAGGGTAGGAAAAAAGGGCAGATCGGGCATTTAAACCCAAAATGGAAGAAAGTTTCATGGTTAATTTTTTATAAGTTTCCTAAATCTCCAAAGTTCCATTAGCCTTAACCCTACATACCTACCCAAGACAATATCTAACACAAAAACCGAGATTAATAAAACCTCGGGATTAAGTAAGGCAAACTCTTGAACCGGCTTCCAAGTCAAAAAGAGATAAGAAAGGAGGGATAAAATTAATGTTTCCGACGTTAAAGATACAGCAGTTCTTACACTTTTTCCAATCTGAACTCTGACAAAATCCTCGGCAAGAAGTGCCAGAATTAAAATTGCAAAAACCGAGACATCCGCAAATGAACTGAACTTTATGACAGGTGAAAGAAAAACCACTCCCAAAACTGACAAAACTACAAACCATAAAATCATAGCCATTCTTGGCAAATACTGAAGTTTCACTTTAAAGCGTCTAAGGCCAAGTCTTATTAAGGTTGAAACAGTAATAATTACTAAAAAAAGTCCAATTCCGACAATCGGCCCAATTGCTACAAAAACAACGGCCAAAGCTGCCGGTAGAAATATTCCGAATCCACGAAGACCGATTATGTGGCGCGAGGCTGCGATTATCAAGGCAACTGCGGGAAGAAGTAAAAGTAAAACTATTGTGTTTGCGGGAACTCCCGAGGCTAAAGCTTGCCGGATCGCGTATTTAATAGGACTCGTCCAAAAGTTGCCCAGCGTTCGGGACTCAAGAATTTCTTGAACCTGAGTTAAACCCGTCTTGTTTCCTTCGATCAAATTCACATTTAAAGAAATCGCCCTTAACGGTAAAGAGTTCGCATGGGCCGTTCCTGTCAAAAGGGTAAGACCAGTCACAAACAAAAAAATAAACGATAATGTTCGGAAAATGATTCGCATTGTGGGAAACTGCTGTATTATACTACGTAAGGCTCAATTAACAAAAATCACTTCTTATCCTTGAGGGTTGGGAAGGCGATTACGTCTCTTATTGAATCAGTTCCCGTGATAACCATAACCATTCTATCTATCCCAAGTCCCAATCCACCGGTCGGAGGCATTCCATATTCCATAGCAGTAAGAAAATCTTCATCAATTGGATGGGTATTTTTATCCCCCCCTGCCTTTGCTTTTGCCTCCTCTTCAAAAAAATGTCTTTGCAGGGCCGGGTCATTAAGCTCTGTATAGGCATTTCCTACCTCCTGACCTGCTATATAAGGCTCAAATCTCTCAATTAAATCCTCATTATTCCTATGAAGCTTGCAAAGCGAAGTCGTCTCCTTGGGGAAATCGGTAATAAATACAGGCGCAATAAGACTCTCTTCCACAAGCTCAAATAAAGCAAAGATAGAAAGCCCTCTGTTAAATACTCCACCGCGTTTTCCTTCATCAATTCCTCTTTTTTTCAACTCCTCTTTCAATTTCTGGTCAGAAAGATCGTCTACGTCAACTTTTAAATATTTTTTCAGGGCTTCCTTCATCGACATTCTTTGCCAGGGAGCTTTAAGATCAATTTCGTGTCCTAAGTATTTGACTTTTGTCGTACCGAGGACCTTTTTGGCAATGTTCGAGTATAATCTTTCAGTGAGAGTCATCATGTCGTTGTAGTCCGCGTAGGCCCAATAACACTCCATCATCGTAAATTCCGGATTATGCGTTGTATCGATTCCCTCATTTCTAAAATCATGATCAATCTCGTAGACTTTTTCAAAACCTCCGATTATTAATCTTTTTAGATAAAGTTCATCTGAAATTTTAAGAAAAAAGTCTCTTTTTAGGGCGTTATAGTAAGTTTCAAAAGGTCTTGCGTTTGCTCCACCATAAATTGGCTGTAAAGTCGGAGTCTCAACTTCTATAAATCCTTCATCTTCCAATAATTTTCTTACCTCGGAAACTATTTTCGAGCGGAGCTCAATGACCCTTTTTGACTCGGGGTTCATCAGAAAATCGACGTATCTTTTTCTATATCTTTCCTCTATGTTTTTAAATCCGTACCAACTATCGGGAAGTGGTCTTAATGATTTAGAAAGAATCGCCAATGAGTCAACCTTTATACTAATTTCCCCGGCAGTTGTTTTTGCTACACTTCCTCCCGTCTCTATAAAATCACCTTGGTCCAGTAACCCAACTAATTCAAACTGTTCATCTCCCACTACGGCCTTACTTATCAAAAGTTGGATTTTCCCGGATTCGTCTCTTAAATCCATAAAAAATAGTTTGCCGTGGCCTCGAATCGCCGTAATTCGGCCCGAAACACGAACCTGTTTATCCATCATCTCCCGGGCTTTACTTACCATCTGTTGCCTTCCTGAAGAATGGGGATAAGGATTTATTCCTTTTTTGAGGATGCTTTTTAATTTATCTTCCCGTGAAGCAATAATTTTCGAAATTCTGTCCGCCATAAAGTTATTATAGTTATTATATCATCACCCGCGGGGTTTGGGTTTCATTGTGGGAAATGTTATAACCTCTCTGATGTGTTCCGCCCCTGTTAAAACCATCGCCCATCTGTCAATCGAGATCCCGATTCCTCCCATCGGAGGCATTCCGTATTCCATTGCTACAACAAAGTCGTCATCGGTCAACATTGCCTTATCATCCCCCGAAAATTTTCTCTTTAACTCTTCTTCAAAATTTGCACGCTGGCGTCTTGGGTCATTAAGCTCTGTAAAGCAATTCATTGTTTCCATTCCGGCCACGACGCACTCAAATCTTTCAACCAAACCTTTTTTTGTTCTGTGTTTTTTGGTAAGCGGACTTGTTGATTCCGGATAATCTATAACAAATGTCGGGTCAATAAGTTTTGGTTCAACGTATTTTCCAAAAAGCTCAACGAAAATATACCCCGGGTCAGACTCCTTTATTCCTTCTTTTTCCGCCAATTTTTTAATCTCCGCGGGAGACATATTTTCGGGATCAACCCCAACGTACTGTCTTAATCCGTCATAAATAGAAAGACGTCTCCAGGGAGTTCTTAAGTCTAGTTTTTTACCCACATACTCAATTTCCGTTTTTCCTAAATGTTTTTTTGCAATATCCTCTATTAAATGTTCGGACATTCTCATCATCCAGCCGTAATCTGTATAAGCCTTATAAAGCTCAACCTGGGTAAATTCAGGATTATGCGTAGCATCCATCCCTTCGTTTCTAAAGTCTGTGGAAAACTCAAAAACACCTTCAAATCCCCCCACCATCATTCTTTTAAGATATAACTCGTTTGAAATTCTTAAATAAAGATCTATCCCCAAGGCATTGTGATGAGTAATAAACGGCTGTGCACTGGCTCCACCGTATGTGGTATCCAAAATTGGAGTTTGAACCTCCCAACACTCCAATTCCAAAAATCTTTCCCTCATAGATTGAACCATTTTTGATCTGAACTTAAACCTTTCTCTTACTTCTTTGTTCATCATAAGATCCAGATACCTTTGTCTCGATCTGGTTTGTACGTCTTTTAGTCCTTCCCACTTGGGTGGTGGAGGAAGAAGTGCTTTTGCAAGCATGGAGAACTTGGAAGCCTCAACAGTTACTTCTCCAGCCTTGGTCTTTAAAACCTTTCCGGTGATTCCAGCAAAATCACCAATACCGAATCCCTTTTGAAAAATCTCAAACATCTGCTCTCCAACGCTGTCAACAGTTATTGTCCCTTGGACTTTTCCGCTTTCATCCTCCAGGTCGAAAAAATAACGTTTTCCATGAGCTCTAATTCCCGTAATCCTTCCCAAAACACTTATTTCTCTACCCTTTAACTGTTCAAATTTATCTACGACATCTTTGTTTGCATGCGACCTTAAGGGTATTGCTCCCGGATAGGGGTCAATTCCCTGATCTTCAAGATATTTAGCTTGTTTTAATCTTTCCCACCTAAGTGCTTCTATGCCCATATTATTTAATCAATAAGTCCTTTCAAATACGAAACTACATTTTCTCCCAAAACGTCGGTTGCATATCCACCCTCCTGAACGCTAAGCATGGGGATACCAAGTGATTTAATTGATCTACCTAATTTTTTATAATATTCGGTTGTAAGCTTAAAATCGCAAATTGGATCAGTTTCGTGTGTATCAAAACCAGCGGAAACGAGGAGATAATCTGGCTTAAATTTAGATATTAAATCTAAAGACGATTGGACTGCTTTATGATATTCATTATCTTTAACAAGAGGAGGAAGTGGGAAATTGAAGTTTGTCCCTTTGCCTTCACCTTTACCAAGCTCGTGTTCATTACCGGTGAAATACGGAAATTTATTATTTGGCATTGCATTGATATTTACAACCATCACATCAGGACGTTCATAAAAAATATCTTGAGTACCATTGCCGTGATGGAAGTCAAAGTCAAAGATAGCAATCTTTTTAGCCCCTTTCTTTAAAAGAAATTCAGTGGCTACTGCTACATTGTTTACATAACAATATCCGCCAGCCATACCTTTCTCTGCATGATGTCCAGGAGGTCTTGTTAATGCGTAGACTACATCTTGTCCTTCAAGAAGCATTCTTGCCCCTGTTATTGCACAAGCGGCGGACTCGAGTGCTACATCAAAAGTGTTTTTCATTATAGGAGTATATGTGTCAAAAACATACAGACCCTTTTCTCCGATTGGGCTAGTAGTGTGTGCGTTTTGAAGGTATGGATGAACCGAAGGGTAACTTGCCGACTGTATTTTTTGCTTAGATTTCTCCTCCTCTTCTTTTGCTGATTTAGAAGCTCTATCTAAATAATCCAAATATGTTTTGTCATGAACGAGCTCAACCCATGTTAAGCTATGATCTTTCGTAATTTGAATATTTGCAAAATCTGTTTTTCTTAACGCTTTAATTATACTTATAATTCTTTGAATGTTTTCTTGAGCAGTATCTTCCCTTCCATTAAAAACCTCAAACGGCGGATTGTGTTCAAACGAGGCAGGTGTATAAATTACCGGTATTTCTTTGTTCATTATTGCTTCACAAGAAAATATATTAAATCCACCAATCTTTCAAGGTCGGAAGCTTTTATTCTCTCAGTTAACGCATGGCTGTCCAAAGATCCGTCTGAAATATTTAACATTTTAATTCCGTGTTCTGCAAAAATATTAGCCTCATAACAACCCCACGACCTAACCAATTTCGGCTTAATCCCAAACTGTTTTAGAACTTCCAGGGTTCGTATTATAAAAGAGTCTTTTGGGAAAAACTCAAAACTTCCATTTTCTCTAACAATCTTTGACTCTATTTTTGCCCCGGCTGCTTTTGCTTCTTTTTCAAAATTTTCAACTATTGCCTTGCAGGTTTTTGCCATCTCTTTCTCATCCATACTTCTTACCTCACCGCTGACAATAATTTCTCCGGGCACTGTATTTACGGGTCCATCAACTTTACCAACTGAAACTACTCCGAAATTAACTCTTGTTCTTTCATTCACTTTTCCCACCCTTGTATTAAGAAATGCCTTTGCAAATATCGGAAGGACATTAATTCCAAGCTCCGGCCTTGAAGCATGAGCTCCTTTCCCAATAATCTTCAAGTCAAATCTTGCATAAGCTGGAGAGGAAATTATCATTTCCCCAAAATCCCTTCCTCCTGCATCAAATATATAACCTCTTTTTGCGGTAATTTTTTTGTAATTAAGTCCGTGCGCTCCGTGGCTCCCCGATTCTTCCGACACCGTAAAAACAATTTCCAAAGGGTGGTGGTCTTTACTCTTTTCGGAAACCAGTTTGTCCAAAGTCTCCAAAATTGCGGCAACCGCGGTTTTGTTATCAGCTCCTAAAATAGTATTTCCTTTTGATCTAATCCAACCGTCTTTGTCTATATATGGTTCTACATGATCACCCTCGGCTTGCACAGTATCTAAATGGGCATTTATCATAAAAGTTTCTTTTTTGGGATCTCCCGGAAAATAGGCTAAAACATTACCTTCTTTGTCTATTTCTGGAGAAAGACCAAGGGCAGTTAATCTATCAAAAACATGCTTTGTCATTTTTTCCTCATGGAAAGTCGGACTATCAATTTGAACAATGTTCATAAAGGTCTCTACAACCGCCGATCTTTCAGTACTCATTTTTGTCCTTCTTTGAAGAAAATTATTTTCGTTGCCAAGAGAATTTTTTGGGCAACGGGTTTGTCATTCATTTCACTTAACCCTACTTGCGGGACCTTTCATGAGCAGATTTCTGAATTTGTCTTTTTTATCAAGAGCAATTTCAAGGTCGCCTCCCGTGTTGTTAACTAAAACTATCTGGTTTGTATGTTTGACATATTTTATAAACATAAATCCTCCTGCAACGGTAGAGCCCGTTCCACAGGCGGCCGTAACACTATGATCTGCATCACTTCCTAAATTTCTTTCGTGCGTGCAATTCCAAATTTCAAATTTCCCATTCCCATCCGTTCCTTTCACTACAATAAAGTTAACATTAATTTCTAATGGGAAGAGATCTAGCCTCTTCGATACTAAAGGCCCGGCCGCAACTGCTAATCTTCTAAGCTCCTTTATGTCCTTTACTTCACTTTCTGGAATTTCTATAACAATATGAGGTTCACCATCAATCTTGTCATCCGGCTCTCGCGTGCCATTTAAACCAATGCTCCATTTATCAGCTGAAGTAAATTTTGAAAGATCTTCAAGAACAGATTGTGGTATTGGAGAGTCAAGGTAAGAAACACCATCTTTGTTTGGAAGAACCTTTCTGCTGTCCACATAGGCGGAAAGACTCTTAGCAGAATTCGCAAACTCTCCCATTCTAACTGTGAAGAGATTGTTTTCTTCGTCAACAATTCTCATTCCGCTCATAGAAAGAATTCTAAACTGTTTTCTTTCTGGTTCGAGTTCTTGCACCCAGGCAGCTACAGCCCTAATCCCATTCCCACACATTGTAGAAATTCCTCCGCCCAATCCGCTTCCGTCATCTCCGCTGGGTTCAAAAACAAACATTTTTACATCGTAACCTTGTTCTTTAGATTTTCTAGGATCACCAAACAGAATCATCACACTATCACTATTTATCTTTTTGCCCCAGCTTGTGAGAATTTTTCTTAGTCTTGCATCTTTTTTCCAGGATTCATCAGTTCCTTCATACCCAGCAAGGGTTAGGGGCACGACTCCCAATTGATTTCCACAGCCTTCAAAGTGGTGAAGGTTTTGGGGCAAGTTTTGGAAGAAAGCTTCGTTATCTGACATTTCTTTATCTCGATCTAAGTTAAGACCTGCCATATTTAGTAGGTGTTAGTATGGTATCCAGGTTCCTTAGTATTGTCAAGTACGTTGTGACTACTTTCTCCAAACTTATAACTTCAACATATTCATCTGCTTGGTGGGCATTTCCACCATCCGGTCCAATTGTTACGACTGGAACATTTAATCTTTCAGCAAAAACGCATTCATCAGCAACAGAGTTTCTATAAAAAAGAATCGATTTCCCAGTTGTTTCTTTAACGGCTCTTTTGCATGCCTTTACGAACATGTTGTTTTTGTCTATTTGGTATGGTGAGCAAAACGGCGTTGGTCTTTTTTTGAAATAAATTTTTGGCATAAAAGATATTTTTTTACTTTGATAAAGTCTTTTTGCTTCTTTCCTTAGTTTGCTTAAGATTTTTTCCGGTTTATCTGGAAAAATCAGCTTGGAATCAATTTCAACTGTACAGATATCCGGAACTGAAAATCCCTTCGCTTCAGAATTAATCAATCTTGGAAAAAGAATAGAACTGCCCAAATCTTCACTTTCAGATAGCTTAATTCCCTTTATTAAATTTATAAAAATTGCTGCTTGCTCTATGGCGTTTACCCCAAGTTCTGGAAAACTGCCATGGGCCGATGCTCCTTTGATTTCAACAACAAAAGTAGCTCTTCCGGATCTTCCTATCGCTATTCCGTGTTCACCATGCACAAAGCCCGGTTCAGGAACCATAATAAAGTCAACATCATTACAAAAACCAGAGTCTATAAGTTTATGGACACCTATCGAGTAGTTTTCTTCATCTACCGACAAGGCCACTTTCAAAGTAATGTTTTTAGGTTGGAAATCTCTCAAGCATTTTAAAACGATATAAAGACCTGCTTTCATATCCCAAGCACCAAGTCCATAAAGTTTACCGTCTTTAACAACAGGCTTAAATGGATCAGTTTTCCATCCTTCTACAACCGGAACAGTATCGAGGTGTCCAGAAAGCAAAATTGTTTTCTTGTCGCTTCCCTTTGTAAAGATTAAATTTATTCTTCCCTTGTCCACTTCTTGAGTTTCAATCTTGCAGTCAACATTTTTCTTGACCCAATCTTTTATGAAACCTGCAAGCTTTCCCTCGTTCGGGAAAGTTGAGTTAATTCGAACAGAGTTTTTAAGTAACTCTAAATTTCTTTTTTTCATCTTTTTGCTAATTCTTTATCCAAAATCCTAGTTACGCACACGTCCTGGCCTGCATACATTGGGTCAGGCTCGCCTCTTTGTCGTGCGATTGCATACGCATGCATGCGACAGCCGCCTAAACAGAATTTTTGATAAGGGCAATCTTCTTTAGAACATTGCCCGCTAAGGTTTTCTGAAAGCTTTTTTGCTGTAAAATTTGATTCATCTAATTGTAGGCCAACCCTCCCTTGGTCGATTGTTAATTTCCCCATCTTTAATTCAGGAAAAGAAAGCGCTTCAAAACATGGATATACATTGTGGGTGCCAAGAGATATGCCTACGTATTGTCTGCCGACTATAGAACAAACATATCTTGGTTCGGGCGCGGCGTTTCCAAAAACATTTCCTTCTCCACTCAATGCATCCTTTTGTCCTGCCAGATACCTGAAATAATTCGGACTATAAAAATTTGGGCCAAATGACATTCCGTATAAGGAAATGTTCATGTACGGGTGCTGTTTTCTTATTTCATCAACTGTATACAAGAGTTTTAAAACATCTTCAGGCGAAAGAATTTTATCGACCGGCAAATCTTTTCCCCGGCCTGCCGGGAAATACCTAATAAGTTTCAGCTGATTAATTCCCACGCTCTCTAAATATTTAACTACGTCTGGAATAACACCTAAATTATCTTTGTACATTGTTGTAATAGTGGTTACATTCATGCCTGATTCTTTTAATAACTCTATTCCTCGAAGAGTACGGTTATATTCCGAAGGTGGAACACCAGTTAAAGCCATATGGTGCTCTTTGTCTCCATGCAAACTCACAAATGCATTTTTTACACCATGACTTATTAATTTCTCTACAACATGGGGGGTTATCCTGGAAGCATTTGTATATATAGCATCTTGCCCAAGTTGTTGACGCAGCGGAAGTAAAGGAAGTACAACCGATAACTCTCTCGGGTAAGTGATAATCTGGGGATCAATTTCGTTTCCGGAGGGATGAAAAAAATCTACTATAGCCTGTGCGTCTGCCATAAGGCTTGAATCAACCTTGAGAACCCCATACCCCTCTTCCACAAAATGGCAGTGGTCACAATTCTGATTGCACGCAGTTTGCATCAATAAATCAACCATATCCTTTGTAGGTTTTGAATTAATTTTGTCAAGAAGAGCTTGTTCAGATTCTAATCCTGTAGATGCCTGAATTCTTTGGTCTAAAGAACCTGTAACCCTGTAAAAAGTTGATAACGCTTCTTTTGATTGCGGCATATAAGTACCTTGGGCCTTGCCGCTTTACTAAAAGCGGAAGGCTATTCCCTTCTTAGGATATAAAAGCCTCTTTCGTGGTTTCCTGTGGTTGCGTAGTCAACACATCTGTATCCACGTTCGGCAATATAGGTCAAAGCTAGTTCTCTAAATCTTAACTGCGCACTAACTTTTTGATCTCGACTAAGCGAATCTATATCAGTAGGAATTTCTAAAGCAACTTGGCTTGCATTGGATAACTTACCCAAATCTATGATATCCACATCTTCAATAGAAGTTGGAGGTCTCTGGTTCATCATTTTATTTTGAGTTTCTTTGTCGTTAATTGCCCACCTTGCCAAAAAGCGATCCGTTATGTCTGCGTTTTGACTTCCGGCAAGAGAATTTCCATATTTATTTATATAAAAATTTCCAACTACGGCACCGAGTTTGTGGAGATTCAAATAAGCATTCCTTGACCTTAATGGGTCATACGTCCATCTAATTTCTGATATTCCTTGGTCGCCAACATATATTGCCTGAGCAAGTTTAAGTGCAAAGCCAATATTTGAATCTCTGAGGTTCTTTTCTACGGCTGCCATGTCAGATAACACAAAAGCATGTTTGTCAACAATATCATACCCGCCAAACCCCGCAGCAAACGCTACCAATGTCCCACTTTCATCTCTCACACCCAACACGTGTCCGCCAGTATCTATTGCTGTCACCCACATGTGTGGAGGGCAAACATCGTAGTCAGAGAGCTCCCATACTTTCTGTTGTAAGGATACCGCCTCCGTAAGTTCGTCCATGCCTTTTATTGGGGTAATGCTGTATTTGTTTCCTCGAATTTCTTTTATTAATGATTTCCCAGTATCAACAAACCCAAACATTTCGGGGTTAAGGCTCTTATAATTTGCTTTTGCAGTGTATTTTGCGTCGATATTAAATTCGTGCATCATTGTTTCTTAAATATGTTTTTTGTTTCGAACATTATTTCAGGGTTTTTAACAATCCCTGTTTTTCTTAGTTTTGGATTGTACGCGACAGGTCCGTAAATTGCAAATCTCTTTCTCTGGACTCTTGCAGCGATCTTGTCGCCCAATGAAAAGTGCCAATATTCATAGGGATAATTGGCAAAGCCATTCTTTTCCATTGCCCGAAGTAACGTGTTTCTATTTTTCTTTGCTTCTTCAGAAATACTAGGATACTTCGTTGTACTTTCGGGGCCGGGGTGAATATATGGGACACCCATATCAACTGGTTTTAAGTTTCTATCAACAAGTGTTAAGTCAATTGCCGCCCCAGAAAGGTGTCCTGCCGTTGCCGGCGTTGCGGCGACAAAGACCCCGGCAATTTTAAGAATCGTTTCTTTGTCCGCGTTGGGAAGTTTTTCTTTCCATGTTCTGACGCTTCTTTCAAAAGAAGCTTGTTGATCCTCTAGACGTCTATATAGGTACTCAAATCTGGGGTAAAGACCGTGCTTTTCCAAGTCTTTTATTGCAGAGAGAAGTGGCTCAACAAGACCTTCTCTTAAAAGAAACAGCCTTTTTTGTTTTGTGGCAGTAAAGTCAAGATTAAAGACAGCCTTGAGTTGTTTGCCTTCAATTACTCTTCGAACATCAACTAATCGTTCGCCACATTCCTTGACTGGAATAGGAAAGTATGTTTTATCGAATTTAACAGCTTCCTGTATTTCCTTTGGGATATATTTACTTAGATTCGTTGCCTTCTTTTTCATACGACAAATTTTATGGTATCAACTTTCTCGTCGTTTATGACAAGTGAGATAAGACCTTTAAGATTTTTAAGCAAGTCTACTGATTTTTTTGACATATCTTTCAACGGGAGGCCATTGGGGACCGATTGAGCTTGTGTCCGTTTCTGTTGTTGGTATTATTTCTATAGACATATTTTTATCGAACGATCAATATAGTACCTACGTTTTGATCATTCATAACAACCGAAATTAAACCCTTACAGTTTCTTAAGGCATTTAAATACTCAATATGTTCTTTTTGAATCACTTCGCCTTTAACTATCAAAGGTATCCCTGGAGGATACGGTACAACATCCTCGGCACAAACCAAGCCAACCGATTTGTTAAGATCGACTTTAAATAGTTTAGCTCCGTTCACTTCATAAGACGGCAGTTTTTTTATTATCTTTACCGGAAAATCCGGAAATCCTTTATGGGTCTTTCTTTTCCCTTTAGACAAATCCTTAATCGTCTCTTTTAGATACCTTGCAGTCTCTTCAACATCAAACCTGCTATTTTTAAACGTTGAGATAAATAGTATATTGTCTGCTTCATACTTTTCAACAACCACTCCGTAACCGGCCTCTAGATGTTTGGCGATTTCATATCCTGCCAAACCCGTTTTCTTTACATTAATAAGTACTTTTGTCGAGTCAACCGCCCCAACCTGAGGATATTTTTTCTTAATCTCACTTGGATAGATGACGGTAATTGCGGAAATTTTCGCAAGAGATTCTTTTAGGTAGTCTGCTACATCAATCAATTCACCGATTATTTCCTCTCCCATTGTTTCCATCAAATATCTTGAACCATCCAGAGAGGCCAATAAATGAAATGATGGACTTGTTGTTATTAATGATTTATAAGAATCCATGACAAATTTTTCGTCAATTCTACTCCCTTGCCAATGAATCATGGAAGTTTGCTGAAGCCCTGATCCTTGTTTATGAATACTTTGGACACAAATATCAGCTCCTGCCTCCATTGCACAAACCGGTAGCTTATCAGAAAATGGAAAATGGGCGCCCCAAGCCTCGTCAACAAAGATAATAATTTTTGAATTAATTTTTCTTACAGCGGAGATTACTTTCGTCAAGTCCAAAGAAAGACCCTCGTATGTAGGATTTGAGAAAAAGACAACATTTGTTTCCGGGTTTTCTTTGAGCCCTTCAACAATTTCTTTTAATGTATTTGGTACAAAAATCTGTAATTTCTGGTCATAGTGGGGCTTTAGATAAGTAACATTAATCCGATAATCCTCTGTGGCCACACTTACGGATTTATGAACATTTCTCTGCGCAAGCATTCTAACCTTGCCTAGTTGATGTTTAAGCGCTCTAAAAACTATAAAATTGCTACCAGTAGAACCGTTAACTGAGAACAAAGTTCTTTCCGCTTTATAGGCTTTAGCTGCAAGCTCGTGGGCCTCTTTGAAAATTCCCGTATTTAATGAAGGGTTCCCCAGAGAATGATATGAAATTGAAATATCATTTTCATAGATCGAATTAACTCTTGGAACCATGGGGTGAATTGAAGGAGTACACCATTTTATTACCCCGCCCAGTTCATTATTTATTACAGACAGTAGTGGCAATTTTTTCTGGTATTTTTTATTTAGCATAGTTTTTCGCCCACAAAAAAAGGCGGGGTATCCCGCCTTCAAATAGTTGCCTTCGCTTTCTTAAAAAGCTTCTTGATCTTTTTAATAATCTCGACCTTAAGCTTCAACATATTGGTAAATAATCTATACCCAAAATACCTCAATTTGCCACTAAATAGTATTTTGGGGGGTCATACTCATCGAACAAGAGTTATAAACTCTAGTGAGATGTGTATATCACTACTTTTAATAAATGTCAAGTTGTTGGGATTTTTCTAAGTTTCTGTATCCAAAAATTAAAATTTTCCCTGTCCAAAATATCTTATTTCCTCAACCACCAATTTTGCAATTTCTTCTCCCAAGTCTTCACTTACAATTTGTAACGCCAGGTCGACCCCTTTAAAAACACCACCACTTGTTATTATTTTCCCATCTCTTACTACTGGCTCCTTTACCAGTTTTATCTTTCTGCCACCGTATTTTTCCTGAATTTCCTCATACCGTCCGATTGGGTGGGTTGTTGCTCTCTTCCCATCCAAATAACCAAAATGTGCCAGAGCTACCGCTCCTCCACAAACGGAACTCAGAGTTTCCAATTTTGGAAATATTTCTTCTATATATTTTCTAACCCTGTTACTACTAGTTACATTGTCCATATTTCCTCCCGGAATAATCAAGACATTTAAATCTCTGGCTTCCGGAGATTCTAAACTAAATGCTTTCTCTATTGTGCTTTTATAAACTTCGTACTCACTTTTTTCTCCAACTGAAATAATTTTGTAATAGGGTTTCTTCCCAAACTTACTTTTTAATACATAATTTGCTTCTTCAAAAACAATTCTAGTTATTGCTACATCGGTGAAATAGACTCCATCGAAGATTAAAAATCCGACTTTACTTAAATTTCTTTCTCCTTCTTGGATCAAACTCATTGAATAATAATATCACGCTATTTGGCAGTAACAAAAAGTTCAACTATATGGGCTAGATTCTCGTAGTAATACTAGCGGACCAAGTCAAGTCCTGCCAAACTATCCCCTGTTGGGTGAATTCCTGGGGAAACAAGCGGGGCTACGAAATCGGATGATATTTGTCAACTCTTGCCTTCAATTGATTAAACTCGCCTC